>JAAYAQ010000201.1 GCA_012719295.1 Candidatus Hydrogenedentota bacterium
GCCCCGCCAGGCGGTACGGCCGCTTCAAGACGCGGCGGCGCCACGGTGTAGGCGGGGGGGCAGTAGGGCTGTTCCGGCGCGCCCTTCTTCAGGCGGATCCGTGTTCCGGCCTCCTCGATCTCGATCTCACTCAATCCGGACGCCTCAAAAATATCTAACAGCTCTCGAAGCTTTTCAACATCCACCTTCGCACCTCCCCCACTGGGGCGTGTGCCGCACGCCGGTTCGCTCTGGCTTATGTGCTGACCCGCTCGATGTAGGCCCCGGTCCGCGTGTCGACTTTTACCGTATCGCCTTCATTGACAAACAACGGCACCTGGATGGTCGCGCCCGTCTCGAGCGTGGCCGGTTTGGTTCCGCCGGAGGCGCGATCGCCCTGCACCCCGGGGTCGCACCGGGTAATCTTCAGGGTCACCGTGATGGGCAGGCTGAGCGAGATCACCTTGCCTTCGTACAGCAGGAGGCTGACTTCGTCGTTCTCTTTCAGCCAATCGCTCTTGTCGCCCACGATGTTCGGGCCCACGGGGATCTGTTCAAACGTCTCATGATGCATGAAGTAAAACAGGTCGCCGTCGCTGTACAGGTACTGGTGGGGGGTCTCCACGAGACGCGCTTCTTCGAATTTTTCCCCCGACCGGTAGGTGCGTTCCAGGACCCGCCCAGTGATCACGTTTTTCTGTTTTGTGCGCACAAACGCGCCGCCCTTGCCCGGTTTCACATGCTGGAACTCCACCAATTCCATCAGCTCGCCGTTCTCGATAATGACGATGCCGTTTCTGAAGTCCGCCGTCGATATCATACGTCGATCACCCTCAACTCCTTGGAGGCGGCTGACAGGATGTCGCAACCGTCTTCGGTAACAGCCACGAGATCCTCGATGCGGATGCCTCCCTTGCCAGGTAAGTAAATGCCGGGCTCGATGGTAATGACCATGCCCGGTTCCAGTATGGTGTCGGATTCGCGATTCAGGCGGGGGGCTTCGTGGATCTCTATGCCAACGCCGTGCCCCAGGCCATGCCCGAAATGCTTCCCGTGCCCCGCGTCTTCAATCAGGTCGCGAGCGATCGCGTCCAGTTCGCGGGCCGGGATTCCGGGGCGCACGGCCTCGAGCGCAATGCGCTGAGCGGTCAACACCAGCTCATAAGCCCCCTCAAACCACAATCGCGGGATCGTACCGAAAGCGTACGTCCGAGTCAAGTCAGAGCAGTACCCATCGAGCCTGCAGCCGATGTCCAGGAGCACCACATCCCCCGGCTGCAGCGGTGTGCCGCCCGGGGCCCCGTGGGGCAGGGAACTCCGCGGGCCAAACAGCGCAATCGGATCAAACGACGCCCCCGAAGCGCCGCGACGCTTGAACTCGTACTCGAAGCGGGCCGCCAGCTCCCGTTCCGGGAGCCCGGTATCCAGTTCTTCCAGGAGATCCGCGAGCACCCCTTCCGCCAGGGACGAGGCCCGCCGGATCGCCGCAATCTCTTCCGGCGACTTGATCCGGCGCAGCGCGGAAACGATATCGGGGTCGGGTGTCAGCGTTCCCGCGAACGCCGCTTGAATTTCGTGCAGTTCGGCCACGCTCAGTACGCCCGGATCGTACACCGCCGTCCCGGCGTTCACGTGGGCAAGCCGCTCGCCCGTGCGCGCGGGCAGGCTGCCCGTGACCTCTTCGATGTCGAAGCCCGCGACCTGGCCCTCCGCCTGTTCCGTGTACCGGAAGTCGCACAGAAACAGCGCCTCCCCGGGCGTGATCACCAGCGCCGACGTCGAACCCGTGAATCCCGACAAATACTGGTTGGCGGGGGCGGACAGGCTGAAAAGCGCGTCTGCGCCCGCCGCGGCGAGCCGTGCGCGCAGTTGCTCGATGCGCACCGTCATCGCGCCGCCACGCTCTTGGCCGCGAGCAGGCCCAGCCGGTAGCTCTCGGCGCCGAACCCGGCGATCTGGCCCGCGGCGACCGGGGCAATCAGCGACCGGTGCCGGAATTTTTCCCGCGCGTGGATATTCGACAGGTGAATCTCGATCGTGGGAATGCCCACGGCGCTGACCGCGTCCCGCAACGCGACGCTCGTATGCGTATAGGCCGCTGGGTTCATGACGATCGCGTCCGCCCAGCCCTTCGCCGCCTGGATCGCGTCGACCAGGGCCCCTTCCGAATTCGATTGCACCGTGCGGAGTTCGATCCCGAGGCGTTTGGCTTCGTCCGTGAGCATCGCGTTGATGTCCTCGAGGGTGGTCGAGCCATAGACTTCGGGCTCCCGGGTTCCGAGCAGGTTCAGGTTCGGCCCGTGTATGATCAGCACATTCATGTTGCGTCCCCTTATTCGAGGCCGGCCCGCCGGCGGTTTGCCTGGTATTCGGCGATGCGTATCTCCTCCGCGCGCGCGGCCATTTCATCGGCCTTCTTCCGCAACGCGCCGCCTTTCTCCGTCTGCCCCGACTGCTGGAGGATCGCGCCGGTGTCGCGGAGCGCCCGGGCGTAGTTCTCCCACACCACCGGGCTCGAGGCAAAGAGTACCGTGCTCTGCTCATATTGCTCAAGGCTTTTGAAGAGGTCGTCCAACCGTTTTTCCGGCTCCATCCCGACGCGGGCGCGGGTGGCCAGGGCCGCCCCGTACTGCTCGTGGAGCCAGGCTTCCCAGGGGCTGCGGGCGAGCGCCTCGGCGGCCCAGGCCACGGCCCGGTTGCTCCAATCCAGGCGTTGCTCGTCCGCTGCCGCCGCTTCCGCAAGAAAATCGCACCAGGCCGACAACTGAACTGCCCGCAGAGGATCGTGCGGAAACAGGGCATCCGCTCCCTCCAGCAGGGTCAGCGCGTCTTCCGCGGCACGGATCCCGGTCTCGCGTGCGGCCGCCGGGTCCGTAATATTCAGATAGGCGCTCAGCCAGAGCGTTTCGTGGGCGCCCAGTTTCCGGGGCGTCTTGCCCGGCTCAGACACCCAGAATGAGCCGCAGCGCTTGAGCGCGTCCAGATCGGGTACCAGCGCGAGGGCGTCCCGCACAGGGATGTTAGCCGCGCGCCGGTCCTTCGCGACCAGTTCGGGCGCCTGAAACACAAAGAACTGGGCGGCCAGGAGGCGCGTCCGGAACTCCGGCTCACTGCCCGCCAGGGCATCCGCTCTGTGGACCCGCACGCTCGCGCCAATGACCACCGCTACGCAGGCCAGAAACACGGCCGCGACCGGCCGCGCGTACCGCGATGCGGTCTGCCCGGCAGCCCGAGCTTCGGTCGCGGCGCAGAAGACGCCCGCGAGCAGACAGGCCATGCCCGCCAACCCCGGATTGACGAAATCGAAGTCCACCGCCGCGTGCAACAGAAACGCCAGAAGGCTGGCAAACAGCCCGGCAAGCAGCCACAGGCGCGGCGATTTCCGCATCCGGATAAGCTGCCGCAGCGCCCGCCACACAAACACCCCCCAGAACGCACAGAAGGCCAGTGCGCCAAACACGCCGGTTTCCGCGAAGATCTGCAGGTAGTCGTTGTGCGCGTGGTCGGTTTCTCCCGCTCCCACGTACTTGAACCGAGGGTACATCACAACAAAATTCCCGGGGCCGGTGCCGGTCCAGAAATCGTCGGCGATCATCGCCGCGCCTGTTCTCCAGTACGTCAGGCGCAGGAACATCGTCGCGGGATTGGCCAGTTCGTCGATGCTCATGTCGACGCCCTCGCGCACAAGCTGCGGCGATGGTTCCGCCGCCGCGCGGGCATCAAGCGTCGCGCCAGGCCCGGCGAACGCGAGCGCCACGAGCGCGGCGCCCGCCCATCGGGAGGGCAGCAGACCGGGTTTTCGCAGCAGGACAAAAAGCAGGGCCGCGGTAAACGACGTGGCCGCCACGAACGCCAGCAGGCCTCCGCGTGAAAAACTGTAGAACAGCGCAATCCCCGAGGCGAGCCCAAACGCCGGCAGCACGCAGGAGGCCACGGTCCACCAGCACGCGCGGAGACCATGCCGTTTCGTGACCAGGTACAGGCCCGCGCCGAGCGCGACGGGAACCACGCCGACCCACAAGCCCCACTGCAGCCAGTGCGCGCGCATGGATTCGTCCCGGTACGCCACCGCATGGAAAAACGACAGGGCCGTATACGCGACGAGACCGGACGCCGCCCACGAGCCCAGCCCGGCCCCGGCGGCCTGGGCGGCGTACGCGTCCGAACGCGCCGGCCGGCCATCGGTCCGGTTCAACAGCGTTCGCAAGGCCCGAATGCTGTAGATGGACGCGCCCAGCGCAAACGGCACGCACAGCAGCATGTATCCAGCCAGGGCGTTCGGGAACAGAAAGGTCCCGAACGCGCGGTTGGTGTTCAGGCGGCGCGCAATCTCCGGGTTCAACTCCCCCGCGCTGAAATAGCGCTGCACCAGGCTCGGGTCCGTTTGCACGCGTTCCCGCACGAGCGGGAGGTAGTACTTGAGATGCATTACGCTGAACGCGGCTTCCGCGAAGGCCCCGGCTACGAATCCCGACAGCACAATGGCGAAACTGCGGGGCCGGCGAAGGGTCTGCGAGGCCACAACAAACAGGAAGAAATGCCCCGCCCACACGAGCAGGGTGCGGTAACTGTTGTTGTACTGGACCGTGTCCAGCGTGGTCAGAACCGCCACCGCCAGGAACGCCGCGAACAGCCACACCAGCAGCGGGAAACGCAACCTCTCACGGCGCACCAGCATCCGCGCGCCGACCAAAGCGAACAGGGCGGCCTGCGCCCACAGGTAATAGTTGTTGACCGACGGGAAGGTCATGCCGTCCTGCCACGGCCGCAACAACGCTATCCCGCCCAGCACCAGCGCCGTGAGCCATTCGGCCAGCTCATCCTGCTGTTCCTGGCGCGACGGCGAAACGGCCGGGCCGCCGGGCGCGGATGCGGGCTCAGGCTCGTCCGCCGCGCGGTTTTCTCGGTGTTTTCGTCGACTCACGTGAAGGTACCCGCCATCCCTTGTCGCCCGCGCTCATGATGAGCACAATAAGAAGAAAAACGCCCGACGTCTGCGCCAGGATGATAACCGTGCCGACCGTGTTCACCTGGCGGAGCAGGCCGGCGCCCAGGCCGGTCACCGCCGCGACCAGGTAGATGAACTCGACCGCCTGCTGTTGCGTCATGCCGATGTTGACCAGCCGGTGCGAGAAATGCCGCCGGTCGCCCTGAAAAATCGGCACCTGCGCGCGCCAGCGGATGTAGATCACGCTCATCGTGTCGAAAATCGGCACGCTCAGCGCCAGCAACGGCGCCGCCACCGCGATCCTCGATGGCGTGCTCTCATTGTAGAACGTAATCAGGATCGAGAGCGTGGCCAGCAGGTAGCCGCAGAACATCGCCCCCGTATCGCCCATGTAGATCCGCGCCGGGTGAAGGTTGTGGATCAGGAACCCGAGCACGGCCCCCGCGAACACCATCAACAGCACGCAGATGAAGGCCTCGCGGGTTCGCAGCGCACAGATGAAAAACGAGAACGCCGCGATCGCGGCCACCCCCGCGCACAGACCGTCCATGTTGTCCAGCAGGTTCATCGAATTGGTCATGAATACGACCCACAGCACCGTCAACAGGCCCGACACGATAAAGGACGCCACGGGTCGGTGGCCCAGCCACGTCTCCGCGAAGAGGTTCAGCCTCATGTCGCTGATGACCAGCACCGCGGCCGCCACGCATTGTCCCAGCAGCTTCAGCCAGGGGCGCAGCGCCTGAAGATCGTCGACCAGCCCGAGAATGGCGATCAACAGCCCGCCTGCGAAGATCCCCAGCAGCTTGGTCTCGTGGTCTTTGCCCAGGAACTGGAACACGTGGATCTCCAGCCACTCGATGCCGAACTGGCGCACCGGCTCCACCAGCAGCAGGCTGCCAATCACCATCACGTAGAATGTCGCGACGATGGACACCCCGCCCAGCAGCGGCACGGGCCGTTTCTGCATTTTCCGGTCGCCCGGATGGTCCAGGATCTGCCAGCGCAGGGCGTACCGGCGCACCACGAACGTCAGCCCCATGGAGATTCCAAACGACAGGCCCAGCGTAACCGCGTACACCAGATACCAGTTTGTCCATGTCCGCATGGTCGTTCGCCGATCCTATCTGCGTGACTGCTCATGTGCCGCGACATACAGTTCGTATTCGCGGCGGGCCACCGTTTCGCTCCGGAATTCCGTCAACACCCTTGCCCGTGCGAATTCGCCCAGCCGCTGGCGTTCCTCCGGCCGGGCGAGCAACTGGTTGATCGCGTCCGCAAGCGCTTCCGCGTCGCGGGGCGGCACGTTGCGCCCCGTCCGGCCGTCCAGGTTTGCAAACTCTACACCGGTGCCCAGGCGTGTCGCCACTACAGGTTTGCCGCACACGTGGGCCTCCAGTATGGCGATCCCGAACGCCTCGCTCCGGGCCACCGACGGAAACACAAACACCGCACAGGCGTGCAGGTGATCCACCAGGGCCGGCTGCGACAGTTCCCCCGGGAAATGGATCGCCACCCCGAGTTGGGCCGCGAGCCGCCGGCAGCGCGCCCGCTCGGGCCCGTCGCCCGCGATGACGACGGGACCGCGAATCCCGGGCGCCGCGCGCACCAGAAACTCGAGACCCTTATAGTACCGGTGCCTGCCCGCGAACAATACGAAATCGCCCCCGTACTTCTCACGAAGCCGGCCCACATTCGGCCCGTCGGGACGCTCGAACTCTTCCGGAACAACGCCGAGAGGCACCACCGTGCATTGACCGGCAAGGTCGCGCAGCGTGGGCGAGGAAGCGACATACTGCTCGGAGGTCGGCAGAATCATAGCAGCTTTCCGCAGAAAGTGCATTTGAATCGGGCCGTACACCCGCATGGCGGACGCCTGGCGCACCACGTCGCTGTGGTATCGGACGACGAGCGTCCCGGGCGGCCGGGCCAGCAGATACGCCACTTCGGCCGTCGGGTTCGGCACATGCACCACAATGACATCCGCCCGCTTTCTGCGCAGGTACCAGGGGAACAGGGGGGAGATCGGCGCGCTCTGGAACCGGCCCCATTCTCCCACCTCAGTCACCCGGGTGCCGTCCCGCTCGACAACCCCGCTTCGGAGCGACCGGCTGCACGTGAGCGCTTCGACATCCGCCCACTGCTGCTGGTACCGGCAGCTCAACGCGATGTGCCGTTCCATCCCCCCGCGAACCGGCGGGTCAAAGTCTTTGTATACATGCAGGATCTTCATGGTTTCCCGATGTCCCGGCAGGTCTGGCGGTAGACCTCCGCCGTCCGTTCGGCCGTCCGTTGCCACGTGAATTCCCGGACGCGCCGCAGGCCCTTCTCGCGCAACGTCCGGCGCAGGGCGTCGTCCGTAACCAGCGCGCGCATCTGATCCGCGATGTCCTGCGTATTCTCCGGGTCGGCCATCAGGGCCGCATCTCCCACGACCTCCGGCAGGCTCGCCGAATTGGACGTGAGCACCGGCGTCCCGCACGCCATGGCCTCCAGCGGCGGAAGCCCGAACCCTTCGTGCAGACTCGGCCAGACAAACCCTTCCGCGGCGGTGAGGAGGGCCGGCAGCTCTTCCCGCGCCACGAAGCCCGGCAGCAGGATTCGCCCGGATGCCGGTGACGCGGCCACGGCCCGGCGCAAAGGCCCGCATTTCCAGCCCGCCCGTCCCGCCAGCACCAGCCCGTGGGGAATCGCGTCCGCGACCCTGCCGAACGCCTCGACCAGGCGCGGGAGGTTCTTCCGGGGTTCCAGCGTGCCGAGGAACAGCAGGAACCGCTCCGGGAGCTTATGGCGCGCACGTACGCGCTCCACGGCGTCGGGCGGCGCGGGCCGGAACGTCTCGTCCACCCCCAGCGGGATCACATGGATGCGGTCGCGCGCAAGGCCCAGGCGCCGTTCCAGGTCGGATGCCGTCGCTTCGGAATCCGCAATGACCGCCGCGGCGCCGCGGGCGCTGCGCGAGATCATCGTGCGGTAGTATACGGCATGCCCCCAGCGAAACCAGCCGGGGTTCACCAGGCAGCTTACGTCGTGGACGGTCACCACGGCGCGGGCCAGGTTCCCGGCATGACCAATGCTGGCCGGGTAATGGATGAGCCCGGCGTGCCGGAGCCATGACCCGCCGCCTGCGAGGTAATTCAACGCGCGCACCCGGCGGAGCGGACCGGGCGCCGCCGCGGCGCCTTCCGGCAGCGGAACGTCCTCCGGCCACGCAAACGTTACATCCATATCACCGGCGACGCGCGGGAGCCATTGCGCCAACTGAACCGTGTACTCGCCCGTTCCGCTTCTGTTTCCGGCCTGGGTGCCATCGATGATTACGCGCATGCCGCGACGCTCCGGTACACGTCGAACGTGCGGGCTGCACAGTCCTTCCACGAGAATGCCGCGGCCCGGGCCTGCCCGGCCTCGGACAGCGAGGCGCGCCGGTCTGCGTCGTGAAGAAGCTCCTTAACCGTATTCGCCCACGCATCCACGTCGCCCGGGGGCAGAAGCACCGCCGCACCGCCTGTCACTTCGGGTATCGACGACGTGTCGGACGCCGCCACCGGGCATCCGCAGGTCATGGCCTCGAGCACGGGCAGCCCGAAGCCCTCGTAAAACGACGGAAATACAAACAGGTCGGCCGCCGAATAGAACAGGGCAAGCTCGGCGTGGTGTTCCACGTACCCCGTGTGCAACACCCGGCCGCCAAGCCCGGTCTCGTCCAGCGTGCGGTCAAACTCCGCCCGATTCCATCCCATGGGTCCCGCAAGCACAAGCTGGTGGGGCACCTCCCCGGCAATTCTGCTGAATGCCCGCAAAAGCGTCGGCACGTTCTTCCGCGGTTCAATCGTCCCCACAAACAGCATATATGGAGGCTGTACCCCGTAGATCCGGCGCACGTGGTCCACGGCGTGCTCGCGGGGCGCCGGACGGAAACCGTCGTCCACCGCCAGCGGCGCCACGGCGACCTTTGCCGCGGGTATCCCCAGGTGCCTGACAATGTCGCGGGTTGTGGATTCCGAATACGTCAGGATCGCGTCCGCTTCCCGGGCAAAGCGCGCGATGCTGCGCGAGAACGGCCCCACGATCTTCGGGCTGCACAAGTGCGGCGCCGCCAGGAAGGTCAGATCGTGGATGGTGACCACCCGCTTCGCCGTGGACGTGGGGGGGAGGAAGTAATTCGTTGCGTGATATACATCTACGCCGTGGAGCAGGGCGTCGACCGCCGGGCCGCCAAAGAGTTCCCAAACCGTGTAGGCCACCCGGGTTGGCACGGGTACATGGCGATGGAAGAGGCTCTCGCCGAAGTGGCGGGCATCCACCCGCCGCAAACCCGTCGAAAACGCCTTCAGCTGCCAGACGCGGTCCAACTCAAGCAGGTGCTTGACAAGGTAGTAGCAGTAGTTGCCGATGCCCGTCCGGCCGCCGGTCACGGGACCAATGTCTATCCCAACATCCATACGCATGCCTGTCCTCTTGTCTCGGACCTGCCCATACTACGGCCGGTACCCTGCAATGTCAACCGGCGGCATGCCCGGCGCCGCCCTTAACAGATTGTATAAAAAAGAGTTATGCGGCGACCGCCCCGCCCGGGCGCCCCCCGGCAATTCTTGACACCGCCCCGACCGTATGGTACACTCCGCCCGTTATTAGCACTCGTGTATACCGAGTGCTAAACGCGAGGCCTCACGCTCTTGGACCACGGTGCCGAACAACTCAGCCAACGTGAACGGCTCATCCTTCAGGCGGTCGTACATGCGTACATCACCACGGCGGAGCCGGTGGGGTCCCGTGCCATCGTGCGGCGCTTTGACCTCGACGTCAGTCCGGCCACCGTGCGCAATGTCATGGCTGACCTCGAGGAGGCGGGCTATCTCAAGCAGCTCCATACAAGTTCGGGGCGCGTCCCGACGGACAAGGGCTACCGCTACTACGTCGATTTTCTGATGAGCGTTCAGGAATTGACCCGGGCGGAGCGGGCCCGCATCCAGGAGGAGCTCTCGGGACGGCTCAATGACGCCGATGAGGTGATCCGCCATACGAGCCGGCTCCTGGCCTTGACTTCCCATCATATGGGGCTCGTGGAGGTGCCGGACGAGCGGAACGCCGAGATCTGCCGCATCGAGATGGTGCCCATCGGGACGCGGCGGGTCGGCGTGGTGCTGGTGGACAACTACGGACGGGTGCGCACCCTGGTGGCGAAGCTGGACGAAGCGTTGCCTGCCGAAGGCGTGCAGCGTATCGGGCGCTTTCTCGACGCGAATTTCCGCGGCGTCTCAATGCAGGGACTGCAGGCCGCGGTTTCGGCGCGCACCGCATCGTTTCTGGATGAGCAGCGGCGGCTCGCCGAACAGGCCTTGCGTGTCCTGGCGCTCATGCCGCCCAGCCGCCAGGGCGAAGTGATTCTGGAAGGAACGGCGCAACTGTTTGAGCAGCCGGAGTTCCAGAACGTGGACCGCGCCCGGCAGGTCTTCGGCTTTTTTGAGGAACACGACCGGCTGGTCGAGCTGATCCGTTCGTCTATTCAGGAGGGCGAACCGTTGCGCACGTCCATCGTGATCGGCTCGGAAGCGCCCGATGACGAGTTGCACGAAATCAGCATTGTCGTGTCGCCCTATTGCGTGGGCGAGCAGGCGGCCGGCGTGGTGGGCGTCATCGGCCCTCGCCGAATGCAGTATTCGAGGCTCGCGGGTCTGGTCGAGTACACCGCGGCCTTGTTGGGCAGTTATTTGACCGGCATCGCGGGCATGACCTCGGAGGATGACAGCGGATTCACGCCCCTCCTGAGCGGTCCCCGCGACGGGAATGACGAATAGAGACTGTGGACGGAATGAAGAAGAAAAGCACCAAGAAGACGTGTTCAGAAGAACAACTCGAAGCCGAGGCCCACACGAAGGCGGACGCCGCTGAACCGGAGACGGCCGCAACCGCGGAAACTCCAGGCCCCGCGGAAGATGCCGGGAACGATGCCGGCGCGTCCGGGGGGGCCGCGACGGCGCAACTCCCCGACATCGATGCGCTGCTCGCCGAACGCGATCAGCTCAAGGACCAGTTGCTGCGCGCACGCGCCGAGTTCGATAATTTCCGCAAGCGCAACGCCCGCGACTATGAACGGCTCCGAAAGACCGCCGCGGAAGCGCTGGTCCGCGACCTGTTGCCCGTCATGGATCACCTCGAACTGGCGCTGAAACACGCCGATGACGCGTCGCAGGCGGTGGTCGAGGGCGTTCAGATGGTCGCCCGGCAATTCGCGGACGTGCTCGGCCGGCACGGCGTAGAGCCCATCCCGGCTCTGGGGGAGGCCTTTGACCCCAACGTGCACGAAGCCATGATGCAGCGGCCCGACGACGAAGCCGAGCCGAACACGGTGCTGGAGGAATTTCAGCGCGGATACCGCATGGGGGACTTGATTCTGCGGCCGTCGAAGGTCGTGGTATCCTCGGCGCCCTCCGCCGCGTCCGCGGAAATGGGTGACGGGGGAACGGAAGAAGGATAGGCACGCCAGGCGATTCGAGATCGTGACCAAGGCCGCGGTGCGCGCGCATGACGGTGTCGTCTCAGGCTAATTTACGGAGGTTCATGGAAGATGGGTAAGGTTATCGGCATTGATCTTGGAACGACCAACTCGTGCGTGGCGGTCATGGAAGGCGGGGAGCCAACGGTCATCGCCAATGCGGAAGGCAGCCGTACGACGCCGTCGGTAGTTGCTTTCACGAAGGACGGTGAGCGGCTGGTGGGCGCTGTCGCCAAACGGCAGGCCATCACGAACCCCGAGAATACCGTGTTTTCGATCAAACGGTTCATGGGCCGCCGCCACAACGAGGTGGCTTCGGAAGAGAAGATCGTGCCGTACAGGGTCGGCGAGAACCCCTCCGGCGACTGCCAGGTCGAGATCATGGGCAAGACCTACCGGCCCCCCGAGATCTCCGCGATGATCCTGCAGAAAATGAAAGAGACCGCCGAAACCTATCTCGGCGCCACCGTCACCCAGGCCGTGGTCACGGTGCCCGCCTATTTCAATGATTCCCAGCGCCAGGCCACCAAAGATGCCGGCCGGATCGCGGGACTGGAGGTCCTGCGCATCATCAACGAGCCCACCGCCGCAGCCCTGGCCTATGGGCTCGACCGCAAAAAAGACGAAAAAGTGGCCGTGTACGACCTCGGCGGCGGAACGTTTGACATCTCGATCCTCGCGATCGGCGACGACAGCTTCGAAGTGCTCAGCACGAGCGGCGACACCCACCTCGGCGGCGATGACTTTGATCAGCGGGTGATTGACTGGCTTGCCGAGGAGTTCCTCAAGGATCAGGGCATTGACCTCCGCAAGGACCCGATGGCCCTGCAGCGCCTGAAGGAAGCCGCCGAAAAGGCCAAGTGCGAACTCTCCACCACCATGCAGACGGACATCAATCTGCCGTTTATCACCGCCGACGCCTCCGGACCCAAACACCTCAATTACACCCTGACCCGCGCGAAACTCGAGCAGCTGTGCGATGACCTCCTCCAGCGGAGCAAGAGCCCCTGCTTCCGCGCCCTCGAAGATGCCGGCCTCTCGGCCCGGGATGTCGATGAAGTCATCCTCGTCGGCGGCATGACGCGCATGCCCGCCGTGGGCGAAATCGTCAAGACCATCTTCGCCCGCGAACCGCACCGGGGCGTGAATCCGGACGAAGTCGTCGCCATCGGGGCCGCGATCCAGGGCGGCGTGCTCTCCGGCGACGTCAAAGACGTGCTCTTGCTCGATGTAACGCCCCTTTCCCTCGGCATCGAGACGCTGGGCGGCGTGTGCACCAAGCTCATCGAGCGCAATACCACCGTCCCGGTGACCAAACGGCAGATCTTCTCGACCGCCTCCGACAATCAGACCGCCGTGACGATTCACGTGCTGCAGGGGGAACGCGAGATGGCCGACGACAACCGAACGCTCGGCAAGTTTGACCTTGTCGGCATTCCGTCGGCGCCGCGCGGCATCCCCCAGATCGAAGTCACGTTCGACATCGACGCCAACGGCATCGTCCATGTCTCCGCCAAAGACCTCGCTACCGGAAAAGAACAGAAAATCCGTATCGAATCCTCCAGCGGCCTCTCCGAAAACGAAATCGACAAAATGGTCAAGGACGCCGAGTCGCACCGCCAGGAAGACGAGGAGAAGAAGCACCGGATCCAGGTGCGAAACAACGCCGACTCCATGGTGTATCAGTCTGAAAAACTCCTCAAGGAGAGCGGCGACAAGATCAGCGCCGATGACAAAAAGGCGGTCGAGGCCGCCGTGCAGGAAGTGAAGACGGCCCTGGAAGGCGGCGACACGGCCACGATTGAAGCGGCCATGGAACGCCTCACCCAGGCGCAATACAAACTTTCCGAAGCGCTGTACCGAAGCTCTGCCGAGTCGGCGCAGGCCGGCGCTTCGGCGGGCGCGGGACCGCACGCCGCGGGCGACGCGCCGAAGGGCGGCGCGTCCGAGGAAGGCGCCATGGACGCCGACTTCACGGTCGTCGACGAGGAAGAGAACCAGGACGGAACAAAACAGAGTTGAGGCAATACGGAACCGCACGGGCCGGTGGCGTGATACCGGGCGGGCAGCGGTTACGTGTTCAAGCGCTCGTGCCGGATACCGGGTGCGGGCGGGTTTCGTGGATACCCACCAATGGCTACGAAGGATCTGTACGAAATACTGGGAGTTTCACGGCAGGCCTCGCAGGAGGAAATCCGCAAGGCCTACCTGAAACTTGCCCACAAATACCATCCCGACAAAACCGGCGGCGACAAAGCGGCCGAGGAAAAGCTCAAAGAGATCAACGCCGCGTACGACACGCTCAAGAATCCTGAGAAGCGCTCCCAGTACGATCGGTTTGGCCAGGCCGGGCCGGGGTTTGGCCCCGGATTCGGCGGCGACGCAGGCTTTGGCGGGTTCGGATTCGGTTTCGAGAATGCCGGCGGCTTCGAAACGCCGTTTGAAGATTTCTTTGATGTCCTGTTCGGACGGCCGGGCGGGCGCGGCCGCCGCCGGTCCGCGGCGCGGCCCGGCAATGACATCGAACGCCGCGTCACCATCTCGCTGCGAGAGGCGGCCGCGGGCGTGAAACGCAGCATCCGGTTTTCGCGCATGGAGAAGTGCGCGGACTGCAAAGGGTCCGGGGCGGCCCCCGGCACCCAGCCGCGAACCTGCCCCGACTGCCATGGCGCCGGCCAGGTACGCCGGGCCCAGGGCTTCTTCAGCATCACGCAGACCTGCCGGCAATGCGCCGGGCGCGGCTGGACCATCGACTCGCCCTGCGGAAAATGCCGCGGCGCCGGCAAGGTGCAGACCCAGCGCGAACTGGCCATCGATATTCCGGCCGGCGTGGACACCGGGTCCAGACTGCGGGTTCCCGGCGAGGGCGAACCGGGGGAGAACGATGGTCCCCGCGGCGACCTGTACATCGTGGTCGAAGTCGAGACGCACGACGTTTTTGTCCGCGATGGCAACGATCTGATCTGCGAGGCGCCCATCAGTTTCCCCCAGGCCGCCCTCGGCGCCACCATCCGGGTGCCGTCACTCCAGGGCGAGGCCGAGGTCAAGATTCCCGCGGGCACGCAGTCGGGGCAGCTCTTCCGCCTGCGTGGCCTGGGCATTCCCGATATTCGCGGATACCGCACCGGCGACCAGATCGTGCGGGTGGTTGTCGAAACCCCCACGCGCCTCAGCCGCGAGCAGAAAGAACTGCTCCAGCGGTTTCAGGAATTGACCCAGGAACAGAATTATCCCGCCCACGTGCGCTTTCTCGGCAAACTCAAGGAATGGCTCGGGGGATGACCCGGTCCGCGGCGCCCGCCTACTCGGGCGGTACGTCCGGTTGAGCAGGAACAAGCGCCGCGGTGCCCGCCTGCCGGCGCGGCTTGCGCACGAAATACCCCGATACGATCACCGACATGATCCCGGCCAGGGCGTTGGCCGCCGCCATGCCGCCGAACAGGCCCGCGCCGCCCCACCACCACGCGCCCAGCGTCGCCAGCGGCACATACAAAACGAACATGCGCACGGCCATCAGAAGCGTCGATATCACCGCGCGGTGAATTGAGTTCAGGATGCTGGTCATGAAGATGAACGAGTTCTGCAGCGCATGGCCCAGCGGAACAATGCGCAAATACAGCATGATCTCGCGCCGGACCGCTTCCTCCTGGCTGAAAAGGGCCGCAATGTGCGGCGCGGCGGCCCACAGCGCAACAAAACACAGGCCGCCCCAGACCGCGCCAAACTGGATGCTGTGGCGTTTGCTGCGGCGCGCGCGCCGGTACTGGCCGGCGCCCCAGTTCTGTCCCACGAACGGCACCAGCGATGCGCTCAGCGCATACACCGGGATCGAAGTGAACGCCGTTACGCGCATGCCCGCTCCGAGCGCCGCCACCACTTCCTTCCCGGCACGCGCGGCGATCGCGGTCACGAACAGATTGGAAAGGGGCACCATGATGTTGGTCGCGCTGGCCGGCACGCCAATGGTCAGGAGGCTCCGCCACGACCGCAGCACCTCGTCCAGGCGTGGCCGCTGAAATGTGATCATGCGCTCGCGGAAATGAAGAAACGCCAGAGCCGCGATGCACGACGTAATCCTGCCGATGACGCTGGCCAGGGCCGCGCCGGCAACCTCCAGCCGGGGAAACCCGAACAGGCCGTAAATCATGATCGGGTCAAGCACCACGTTCACCAGCGCCGCCACGACCATGATCGCGCTGGGCGTGACCGTGTCGCCCGTGGCGCGAATCGCGTTGATGCTGATGGTCGGTATCACCATGAACGCAATGCCCAGGTACGTGATCGCCATGTACTGCCGCACCAGGTGCAGGGTCTCTCCCCGGGCGCCCAGGGCCGCGAACAGCGGCTTCACGGTCACATACCCGCCCGCGGAGAGCGCCACGACGATCACCAGCGAGAGAATCAGGCTGTCGGTTGTGTAGCGGCGCACAAGATGCTGGTCGCCGCGCCCGATCGCCTGCGAAACCACCGCGCTGGTCGCCGTACCCAGCCCCATGGTGATGTTGCTGATGACAAACACCACCGGAAACGCAAATCCAAGCGCCGCCAACGCGTCCGTGCCCAGCCGCGCCACGAACAGTGTGTCGGCCAGCGTGAACGAGATCTGCGCAAACAGGCCCACCGACATGGGCCCCGCCAGCCGGAACAGCGTCGTGGGAATCGCTCCGGACGTAAGGATTGCCTCTCGGTTTGTGGCCATGCGGTGTTGAACAGGCGCCTTTCTCTGGTATTCACGAAGGTCCCCGCGACTCCCCCGCGGACGGTCGCCGGGCTCCCATGACTCGCTGCACCTCGCTATGGTATCAAATCTCCCCTGCAAGACCGTATGAGGCGTTCCGGGCGGCTCCCGGGGCGCGGAGCGGGCGATTACGGTGGTCTCATGCCGGTGAAGTGTCCATACTGAGGGGACTCCGCTGGTTCCGGCGGGCGTCTGGCGTCTCGTTTGCTCGAATCTCCCCGCTGGAGTACGATCACGCCCATGACACGCGACATGTTTGAACACGCCGCCGCCGAACGTTTGCGCAAGGAGGCGCCCCTGGCCCGAAGGGTGACCCCGCGCACCCTCGACGAAATCGTGGGGCAGGATCATATCCTTGCCGCGGGCAAGATTCTCCGCCGCGCCATCGAAGCCGACCGTATCACGTCCCTGATCCTGTACGGCCCGCCCGGCTGCGGCAAGACGGCCCTGGCACGCATCATCGCCATGCGCACCAAATCCGATTTCGAGAACCTCAACGCGGTCACCTCCGGCGTCAAGGATCTCCGCGAACTCATCCGGGCCGCCAAAGACCGCCGCATCCACGAAAACCGGAAAACCATCATCTTCATCGATGAAATCCACCGGTTCAACCGCGCCCAGCAGGATGCCCTGCTCCCCGACGTCGAAAACGGCAACATCATCCTCATCGGCGCGACCACCGAAAACCCGTTCTTCTCGGTGGTGGCTCCGTTGCTGTCGCGCTCGCAGGTTTTCGAGCTGAAACCGCTCGATGACGAGCACGTCGTGACCCTGCTCAAACGCGTCCTGGCCCATCCCGACCGCGGCATGGCGGAGCTCGAAATCGTCGTGGACGACGCGGCCCTCAGCCACATCGCCCGGTACGCCGAGGGCGATGCCCGGCGCGCCTTGAACGGTCTGGAAGTGGCCATGCTGACCACGCCGCCCGTTGACGGGCGCATCCATATCACCATTGATGTCGCGCAGGAATCGATCCAGCGCAAGCTCATTCACTATGACGGGACCGGCGACCAGCATTATGACGCCGCGAGCGCGTTTATCAAGAGCATGCGCGGCACCGACCCCGATTCCGCGCTGTACTGGATGGCCTACATGCTCGAAGCGGGGGAGGAGCCACGGTTCATTGCGCGCCGCATCTGTATCGCGGCCGCGGAAGACGTGGGCAATGCGGATCCCCACGCGCTGGTCGTTGCTACCGCGGCGTTTCAGGCATGCGAGTTCATCGGCCTGCCCGAAGCGCGCATCATCCTTGCCCAGGCCGCCACCTACGTTGCGTGCGCGCCCAAGAGCAACGCCGCCTACATGGGCATCGACGCCGCCCTCACCGACGTCCGCGAAGGAAAGACCGTGGCCGTGCCCAAGTATCTCCAGGATGCCCACTACCCCGGCGCGCAACGGCTCGGGCGAGGCGCGGGTTATCAGTACGCCCACAATGGCGAAGACGGATTCGTCGTACAGGACTATGGCGTGCCGCGCTGGACCTACTACCAGCCCACCGGGCGCGGCAAAGAGGGCGAATTCAAGCAACGGCTCGAGGAATGCGCCCGCCGCGAAGAAGCGCAGGAAGATCCACACGAGGACCCGGCAGAGCGGTCCTGACCGGCGCGGGATCAGCCCTCCGGCGTCTGGCCGACCCCGGTCTTAACGAACACGTCGACCAGCTCGGGGTCAAAATGCTTCCCCCGCTCGGATTTCAGGTGTTTGACCGCCTGTTCATGCGTGGCGTGGCCTTCGCGGTAATGGCGGGGGCTGGTCATGGCGCAATACACGTCGAGAATCTTCATCATGCGCCCCAGGCGCGGGATGTGCTCGCCTTCCAGGCCGTCGGGATACCCCGTGCCGTCGTAGCATTCGTGGTGCGTGCGTATGACCGGGCCGGTGTCTTTCAGCGCGTCCATGTTCGCCACCATATCCGCGCCGAGTTTCGGGTGGGCCTGAAGCAGCGCCCACTCGTCATAGGTGAGCATCTCCTTCTTGAACCGCACGTCCACCGGGACTTTCAGCATGCCGATGCCCCGGAGCAGCGCCGCGCGCGTGAGCGCCAGATGGTCCTCAGGGGGCAGACCGAGCGCGGCCGCGAACCGCGCCGCATGTTCCTGCACGCGTCTCGAGGTGCCCGGCGCGACCCCTTCCTGAGAATCCACCACGTCGGCCAGCAGATACAACAGCTCATCGTAACGCCGGGCCAGCCCGATCGCCGCCTCGAGCACGTCTTTCGGTTGCTGTTTGGCCGTCGGCGCGATCAGACCCACCGACGCCGGCGGGAGCGGCGTGCCTGGCGCCACCTGAACAAACTGCGTCTCGGGATCTTCCGCCGCGGCCGACATCTTTCCGAAGTACTTCCCATCCGCCGTAATCACCGCGATGCGTCGCAACATGATGTCCCCTTCCTTCCGTCCACTGCGTCCCCGTTTCTCTCCTCGGCCATCCTACGACATGCCCTTCGCCGAATCCAGTCCGCTCCGCGGCCCGGGCGGCGTTCCCCGGGCGGAGACCGGGTTAGTGCGCCTCCGCCCCGCGAATCTTCGCGGCAAACGCCAGGATTTCGTCGAATACCTGCTCCTGATCGTAGTCCCAGTACATGTGGTGGTTGGACCGCTCCAGCCACACAAGGCGTTTGTCGCGCGATGCCATGCGTTCCAGGGCCTTCTCCATGGCTTTCGGCGAGGATGCAACATCGTTCCGGCCATGGAGCACCAGCACGGGGCAGGTGACCTTCTCGAGCGTTTCGTCGGCCCGCGCGCGTTTACCGAGCCGGGTCAGCGTGCGGATGGCGGAGGAGGGCAGCCACGTGTAGCAGACGATGTGTTCCCTCGCCTCCTTGCGGTTGACCTGCATGAACAGCCTGCCCTTGTACACCCAGCGAACAAACGGAGCGGTCATCTGCCCCCACAGTTCCGGAGGCAACACGTAGTACCACCGGTACGTCACGCCAAAATAGGGCGCGCCCAGCACCAGCCCGTCGACTGGCATTTCCGATGCGGCGAGCGTGCTCAAGGCGCCGCCCATCGAATGGCTGATGAGCACCACCGTGTCGTGGCGCTCGCGAAGCCCGCGCACCTCATCACGGACCGCATCGAGCAACGTTTCGGGGGTCTGTCTGCCCATATCGCGCGGATGCGTGCCGTGACCCGGCAGGAGCATGACCCGCACGCGCCAGCCGGATTCGGCCAGCCGTTCGGGCAGGCCAGCGAAATCCGTCCCCGCGCCCCCAAACCCATGGATGAACAACGCCGCGCACGGGCCGTCTTCCGGGCCCAGGTCGCGGGGCTCCGACCCTACCAGCAGGCCCGTCGCCGGGTCGCGCGGCTTGTGGTCTTCGCCGTGAAGCGCCAGGTTGAACGCTACGCCGTTGTACACGAGCAGAACGGCTGCCAATCCGCCAGCGATGCCCATCAGGCGCATCCACCTCCGCCGTGCCTGTGTTGTCTGGTGCGTGTCGTCCGGCACGGTGTCAACCGCCGACATCCAGTTCTTTGGCGATTTTCCGGACCCGTTTGATGTCCATCTTTCCTGTGCCGAGGATGGGAATCTCCGGAATGTGGTAGAAGGAATTGTACTTGGGAAGCCAGAGTTTCGGCAGGTTCGACTGATCCATTTTGGCCACCAGGCGTTCGACGTCGCCGTTGCTCAGCGTGTGCAACACCACGAGCCGTTCGCCTTTCCCCGAATCGGGCACGCCGGTGACCGCCATGGACTGTTCGCTCAGGCCCAGGAGCCGGTGCAACTCCTCTTCGACCTTTGTGTGCGGCACCATCTCGCCCGCGATCTTGCTGAACCGCGCCAGGCGGTCCGTAATCGTGATGAACCCGTCCTCATCAAGAAAGGCGACATCGCCGGTGTTGTACCAGCCGTCGTGCAGGACTTCGGCGGTCTTCTCGGGCATGCCGATATAGCCCGTCATGATGCTGGGGCCCTTGACGTGAAGGAGCCCGGCCTCTCCCGGCGGAAGTTCCTGCCCCGAGTCCGGGTCGATGACCTTCACGCTAACGCCCGGAATCGGATGGCCCACCGTCCCATGCTTGGTGCCCACCTGATAGAACCCCGGCGCGCGGAAATCGACCACGTTGAACGCCACGGCGGGACCGCACTCCGTGGTTCCATACCCCTCCAGCGGGGTGAGGCCGAATTTGCTCTCGAATGCGTCGCGCACCCGCGCCGGCAGCTTTTCCGCGCCGGTGATCACGTACCGCAGACAGGCCAGCTCCTCCGGAAGGCACCGCCGGATAAAAGCCTGCAGAAACGTCGGCGCCGCCACCAGGAAATCCAGCTTGTATTTGTAGATCTGCTGCCCGATTACTTTTGCCTCGAGCGGGTTCGGGTGGAACACCACCCGGAATCCCTGCGCAAGCGGCAGCCACAAAGTCGCCATGTAGCCGAAGGAATGGAAAAACGGCAGCATCCCCATCATGCCGTCTCCGCGCTTGTGCGGAAACACCTGCAGGGCCGACTCGATATTGCTCATGATGTTGAAATGGGTCAGCATGACGCCCTTGGGCTCGCCTTCACTGCCGCTGCTGAAGATCACCGTCGCCAGATCGTCCGGCGACCGGCGCGCCGGCCCGCCAAGCCGCCGCTCAAGCAGGCGCACGGGAAGCGTCGCCGCCATCAGCATGGCCACCATCTGGTCCGCCCCCCGTATCGTCTTGCGAACGTCTTCAAGATAGACGGCTTTCGCCGGCACTGTGCAGCTCACCTTGCTCAGGAAGGCGTGGGCCGTCAGCACCTGCGTGAGATTGCAGCGCCGCGCCGCGCTCTCCAGGGCATCGTCCGACGCCGTGTAATTCAGGTTGACGACGGTCTTCCCCATCAGCGTGAGCGCGATGTTGGTGACGGCCGCGCCGACCGTCGGCGGCAGCAGCACGCCCACCATGGGCTGCTTGTCCAGCACCGTGCGCAGTTTGCGGGCAAGCGCGATGCTGCCCACCAGCGCCTTCCAGTAGGGAAGGCCCTCCGTGGCGTGGTCGGCCATGGCCATCTTGAAGGCGCGTTTGCGCGCCATCCGCACAAAGCCGCGGTGCAACAGTGGCTCGTGAAGTTTGCGATCCAGATACGCCTCGGTGCCGAGCCGCTGAATCCGTTCGCGCACCTCCACCGTCGTACTCGTCGCGCGCATCGGTTCGCCGAAGGTCACGGCCACGCGGTAGGGGATGCGTTTCGGGAGTTTGAGGAAGAACCGGCCCTTGGAATAACTGAAAATACTCCCCCACAACCGGTCCAGATGCGCGGGAATGATCGGCGCATTCGTGCCTTTTATGATCCGCTCAAACCCTTTGCGGAACGGCAGCAGGTTCCCCGTGCGGGTAATTTGCCCTTCCGCGAAGATGCACACGAGTTCCCCGTTGTTGATTGCATTCGTGGCTTCGTGCAGCGAGTGAATCAGGTCTTTGGGCTGGGCCATCGGCGATACCGGGATCGCGCGCATCGCCTTCGCGAACGGGCGAATCCACCGCACGCCGAAGATCTCCTGGGAAATCAGAAACCGCACCGGCCGGTCGATCGAGGCCGTCAGGATCAGCGCGTCCACGAATGACGTATGATTGGCCACGAGCAGCGCGCCCGCCCGCTCCGGGAGGTAGTGCCGGCCGCGCGTATCGACACGGTATATCGTGTTGCCCATGATCCAGAGCACCGTCCGCAAAATGAAGGCAGGCAGGCGGAAACAGAGGTACAACCCCATCAGCAACGTCATGCCCGCGCCCGCGATGAAAATGTTGTACGGATTCACGTTCTGGCCCGACGGCATGAAGATCGGCTGAATCAGCAGCACAAGGCCCGCGGTCGAAATGCCCAGGCACGTCACGATATTGAACGCCGCGATGATGCCGCCCTTCATTTCGCGCGGGCTGCGGTGCTGCAGCGCCGCGGCCAGCGGCACTTCGAAGAAGCCTCCCGACCACCCCAGCAGAAACAGCAGCCCCGTCAGCACCGGGAACGAGGTCCAGGGAAGGTACAGCAATCCGGCCGAAAGCGTCATGCCTGCCAGACCCAGCGGCACGAGGCCGAGCTCGATCTTCCGGCGCGAAAAGTATCCCGCCGCCACACTGCCCATGCCAATGCCCAGCGCAATCGCCAACTGCAGGTAACCCACGTACTGGTGCGACCAGCCCAGGACGCTCTCGCCCAGCACGATCACGTTGCTCTGCATCAACCCGCCGATGAACCAGAAGAACCCCCCGCCAACCATCGTCAAAAACAGTACATGGTCGCGCCAGAAGCACTGAAAATACTTCCCCAGCCCCGACCAGGGATTGATGGGTATGCGCAGGGACGGACAGGCCGGCGGCACCTGCGTGACCCGGTACGACGAGATCAGGCCCAGCGTCGACAGCCCGATGAGCAGCCCGGACAGCCAATACACCCCCAGGCCCAGGTCCATCAACGGGCCCACGATCCCCACGCCAAGGATGATCGCGACGAACGTCGCCATCTGAAGGATGCCGTTCCCCCACGACAGCCGGCTTTCCGGCAGCATCTCCGGCAGAATCCCATACTTGGCCGGGCTGAAAAACGCGCTCTGCATGTTCATCATGAAGAACATCACCGCCATGAAACCGACGTTGTCGGTCCAGAAGGCGAGCAGCCCGACGAGCATCACGCCGACCTCCCACCACTTGGTGGCGATGGTCACGCTGCGTTTGCTGAATCGGTCGGCCAGCGCGCCGGCCAGTCCGGGGAACATCAGATACGGAAGAGCGAACATCAGCAGTCCCAGCGCCGCCAGCACCGTGGTGACCCACGTGGCCGGACGGCCTGCCGCCTCGTCCGCATACCTGTCGCACAGGTAATAGATCAGTACAAGCTTGTAGGCATTGTCGTTGAAGGCCCCCTGAAACATCGTGGCGATCAACGCCCAGAATCCCTTGGCGTCGAATCGCTCGTCCGCAACCGGATGCGCCGGCGCTGCAATAGCCATCATCGGTTCTCCTTAAGCCAGGCTACGCTTCAAAATGAGGCAACATCATAGCCAATCGCACCACCAATGTCAGCGTTCGCGTTCACGTGCGGGTCAGGC
>JAAYAQ010000033.1 GCA_012719295.1 Candidatus Hydrogenedentota bacterium
CATGGTGCCGAGAGGGGGACTCGAACCCCCAAGCCCTTTCGGGCACATGGTCCTTAGCCATGCGTGTCTGCCAGTTCCACCATCTCGGCGAGCAGGGGAGATTATACCGTTTGCGCGGCCGGCCATGCAAGCCGACCGACCAGCCAGAAGCCGGCTGTCCGAGGTCTTCATGCCCGACCCTCTGGAGCAGCCGCTCTCACTCGCTCGGCTGCGGCTGGGGCGCTTATCCGCCTGACGAGGGGTGGGGGACGGGCGCTCCGAAACCGCCGGCGGAGGAGTGGAAGAATCCCATTGTGCTGAAGGACGGTGTTGGCAGTATCAGCGGTTTGGGGTTGTGAAGGGCGCCCTCGTCGGAGACGAGTGCCCGGGCTATTAGGAAACCCTCCTTCTGGTACGCGTAGAGCTGGACCCCGAGGTCTGCTTTGACGTCCCCGGGTTGACCACAGAGGTAGACTATCTTCGTGATGCCGTGTTTCCGCAGAAGGTTCGGGCCGGGCATGGACCCATCTTCGATGTAATAGCGGTTGTCGAATTCGCCCGGTTTACCTTGGCGGGCGCCCAGGCGTCCGGCGTCGCACAACCACGCCACCGGCCCGGCGGTAGGATAGGCGGTGCGCTTCTCTTCGAGCCACGAGGCGTAGCGCAACAGGGCCGCGAGAATCTGTTCGGCGCTGAGCAGGCCTTTGGGGTGGGGCCAGTTGTTGAAGGTACAGACCAGATCGCAGCCTGAGACAGCGAGTGCGGCCCCCAGAGCGGCCGTCTTGGGTCCGGGCAGGTCGACCACCAGCATGGTGTCGGAACGTATCCATTCCGGGGCGCGAAAGGCCCGCACGGGCCACGGATCGGCTTCGCATGGGCCGGCGACAATATGTTTGAGATAGTCGATAGACACGAAGAGCGTGAGGCAGTGAAAGGGCTGCCAGGGACCGTGCGCGTGAGGCCCCCACACGCGGGACAGAGCGCGGCCATCGAGGAACTGTTTCCAATCGGCGGTTCCCCGGGCATCCGGTATGTCAGAACGCCCGAAGGGAACATGGGCCCGCAACCGCAGGAAAGGGAACCGGAATCGGCCAATGCATTCAAGGATTTTCGACAGCGGTGACCACATAGCAAGCCTCGTTGGTAGTGAATCCGAGTTCATCGGCGCGCGAGTAATATCCGGCAAACGCCCCATCGACAAGGTATACGCCCAGGGCCGGGAACAGCCCGCGGGTGCCGTCCGGAATCGGCAGCGGCACAAAGGCGTGTTGCACCACGTACGCCTCCGGGGTCTTGGCGGCTTCGGCGAGGGTTTTTTCCCAGAGAGGCGGCGGGCAGGTGCGCCCAATGACAACGGCGTCGCCCATGCGGCCGAAGATCTTCTTCAAGACCCATTGTTCACGGTTGGACAGATAGATGGACGCCCGGTCTGTTCGGAATAACTCCGTATGGGGGGTATACTGATTGAGCAGCGCGGTGTCCGCTTCATCGAGCAGGGGCTCGTCGCGCCACAACGCATAGAGTGCCTTGCTTTGCCGCACGAGGCGGGACAAGGGGTTGAGCACGGGGATTTTCGCCACCGCGCGACACCAGTCGCGGATATTGTCCAGGTACCCGTACCATTCTCCGGGGAAGAAGCGAAGAATCCAGTCGACGGGCTCGCCCAGCAGCCGCGGACGCCCAAAGCGGCCGCACGTGAGATGGCTTGGAGCGGCCAGGACCGTCTCGATGCCACGTTCCCGCAGCAGATCTGCCATGATGAGCATGTGCTGGAGGTCTTCGGCGTACCCGGTTGCGTATACGAGGCCTGCACGCTCTCCGGGAGGCAGGGCGTCCAGAAAACTCCGGGCGAAGTTTCCGGCCACACATGCCCCGTCCACGAGGTCCGCGAACAAATCTCTGCCCGCGATAGATTCGTTGAATCCTCCCGGCGCGTCTTCGTTGAATTCGGGGATCATCCAGCCGGAAGCCGTCAAGATGAGGTCGTACCGGACAATGCTGTGGGAGTGGGTTTTTTCAGCGCGAATGATCTCGAGCGCAGCCGGGGGGATGCCGAGCCGCGCGAGCCAGCGGGGCTCTTCGAGAACCCGGGCGGCAGCCTTCCCGAGTACAGCATGAATGCGTACGCAGCAGGCGACGGCTTCTTCGTGTTCTTGAGGTGTGATGATGAGGGCCTCGGGAAGAATGCGGAGCATTCCGCTCACATAGGCATCCCACTTATGGTAACGGAACCGGAGCTCGTCGATGAGCGCCGCGAATTGCCGGGGTTCGACTGCCAGGGTTTCGATGCGCACGTTCACCCTCCCGTGTAGAACCGGTCTAACATCCGATTGAGGAGCCACACGGCCGCCGCGAGCCCGATGTACATGCTCTGTTCGAGCGCGCGCATCATTCGGGATGGCGCCATCCTGCTTGCGCCGTAGATGATGAGTTCATGCCAGACAAGCATGAGCACGATAGTCCCCATACCGAGAATGCCATGCCGCCAGCCCCAGAAGTCACCGGCGACGCCTTCGAAGATGATGGTCGCGGTGGACACGACGTACAGGGCTGTGCTCCATGCCAGTGCCGTATCCCGTTCCTGGCGTATCTGCTGGCGAAAGCTGCCGGGTTCGCGCCATAGATACAGGGCCGTAGCCAGAACCAGCGTGCCCCAGCCCATCAGAAAGAAGCCCGCCGGAATCCACCAGCCCCCTTCAGCGTCGCTCAAGGGATCGGCCTCGCCCCACAGACTGCCGCCGAACACGATGCCTGTTGCAAGAGTAAACGCAGCGATGAATTGCGCTCCCGCCAGATTCTTGCGTTCATAGACATCGCTGCGCAGGCCGACGCCGAAGAACTGCGCGCTCAATTGTCCGAAGACCTTGGTAACGCCATAGGCCATCACGAGGTAGAAGGCGACATACACGCCCTGGATGCTGGGGTCGCCGTGAAACTGGATGACGCAGGCTGTCCACGCGATCGATGCCGCCACGGCAAGCCTCAAAAGGCCTATCCCAGGATTTCCTTGCGTATAGACGTTCGGCAGAGAGGATACGCGCGTGGTGTAAGCCCCTACCAGGCCAGCCACCCCCGACAGGATAAACGCGAAGACTTCATCGCCGCTCATTGGAGATGACCCCGGTTCGACATCGCCGCCCCCTCGCCGCTATTCCGCCCGTGCCTCACGAAATACCATGCCTTGTGCCTGGCTGTGCAACGCCTCCCCCGGGTGCACCGCCGAAGTATGCGAGAGGCGTCGCCGGGTAGTCAAGACGGTTTCGGCCGGAAGTTCCCTCAGGAATGCCGGCGTGTTTGTGTAACCGGTTGCTGTGTAGCCCTGTGCGAGTGCACGGCAGCGGTCGGAGGTAGATTTTTGGGGATCTTCGTTGCGGGTGGAAGCGGACCTTTCTGGTGGCCAGAATCGTGATTGAAGACACGCGAAACCCAATGGGACCTACAGGACGCATAAGACCTGTATCGGAAGCGGCCGCGTGCGCTACGCCCGGCCGAGGCAGTCGTCGATGACTTCCCAGAGCTCGCGAACGCCTTCCCGGGTCTCGGCGGAGTAGAAAACGACCAGGGCGTCGTCCTCGAGTTCGAGTTCCTGGCGGATCTGGTTGAGCGCGGGGAGGCGGTCGCGCGCGCGGAGCTTGTCGGCTTTGGTGGCGACGATGAGCGCGGGCACGCGGGCCTCGTCGAGCATGTCGAGCAGGGTACGGTCGGCGTCGTTGGGTTTGTGACGGGCATCGACCAGGTGCATCACGAGGCGCAGGGGGTCGCGCCCGGTGATGTACTCGGTAATCGAACGCTCCCACGCCAGGCGTTCCTTTTTCGAGACCTTGGCAAAGCCGTAACCCGGCAAGTCCACGAAGTGGACGGTCCCGTTGACGTCGAAGAAGTTGATCAGGCGGGTCTTTCCGGGTTTTTTGCTCGTCTTGGCCAGACCGCGCCGGTTCAGGAGGATATTGAGCAGGGTCGACTTGCCGACGTTGGAGCGCCCGACAAAGGCGATTTCCGGGCGATGCCCGGCGGGATACTGGTCGGGGCGCACGGCGCTGGTGATGAATTCCGCGTGACTGACCTTCATTTTTTCTTCCGCTGCCCGCCGAATGCGACCGCAAACGCTTCGTCGATGCGTTCGACCAGGACGAATTTCAGTTCCCGTTTGACCTCGGCGGGGATGTCGCGCAGGTCTTTTTCGTTCTCCCTGGGCATCACGACGGTTTTGATGCCCGCGCGGTGCGCCGCGAGCACTTTTTCCTTGACCCCGCCCACCGGGAGCACGCGCCCGCGGAGGGTGATCTCGCCGGTCATGGCCAGGGCGGGCTTCGGGGCCTTCTTCTTCAGGGCGGAGAGCAGCGATACGGCGATGGGAATGCCGGCCGAGGGGCCGTCTTTGGGGATGGCGCCTTCCGGCACGTGCACGTGCACGTCGTAGGTTTTTGCGAACGTGACCGGGACTCCGAGCTGGCTGGCATGAGCACGCAGGAAGGTGTAAGCCGCCTGGGCCGATTCGCGCATCACCTCGCCGAGTTGTCCGGTCAGGGCGAGTTCGCCTTTGCCCCGGGCGAGGCTCGTCTCGATATGCAGGATATCGCCGCCGACGGCGGTCCAGGCCAGCCCGACCGCCACGCCCACGCCGGGCATGGTGTCGGCGCGGTTGTCGAAGTAGTCGGGCGGGCCGAGCAGCTCGCCCACGCGTTTCTCGTTGATGATCATCTTGCGGTTGCAGCCTTTGTCGACGACCCGCACGGCCACCTTGCGGCACACGTTGGCTACCTGCCGTTCCAGTTCGCGCACACCGGCCTCGCGTGTGTAGCCCTGGATGATCTTCTGGATCCCTTTCGGGGCAAAGGCGAGAACCTCTTCGCTGAGCCCGCACTCCTCCATCTGTTTCGGCACGAGAAAATACTGCGCGATCCGCTCTTTCTCGAACGAGGTATAGCCCGACAGCCGCACCACCTCCATGCGGTCGTGCAACGGCGCCGGAATCTCGTATTCGTCGTTGGCGGTCGTGATGAAAAAGACCTCCTGCAAGTCCACGTCCACTTCGAGATAATGATCGCTGAAAGCGTGGTTCTGCTCGGGATCCAGCACTTCGAGCAGCGCGGACGACGGGTCTCCCCGGAAATCCATGCTCATTTTGTCGATTTCATCGAGCATGAAGACGGGGTTTCTGACTCCGCCGCGAACCAGTCCCTGGATAATGCGTCCCGGCAGGGCGCCCACGTAGGTGCGGCGATGCCCGCGGATCTCGGCTTCGTCGCGGATACCGCCCAGCGACACGCGCACGAATTTCCGTTTCATGGCGCGCGCGATCGATTTGCCCAGCGAGGTTTTACCCACGCCCGGAGGGCCCACCAGGCACAGGATCGGCCCCTTGGACTTCTTGTTCAGCTTGCGGACCGCCAGAAACTCGAGGATGCGTTCCTTGACCTTGACCAGGCCGTAGTGATCCTCATCGAGCACCTTCCGGGCTTCTTCGAGATCGATGACGTCGCGGCTGTGCTTGCTCCACGGCACATCCACCAGCCACTCGAGATACGTGCGGATCACCCCGCTTTCGGGGCTCATCGACGGCATCCGCTCGAAGCGGTTGTACTCCCGCAAGGCCTTCTGGCGCACTTCTTTGGGCATATGCGCCTTGTCAATCTGCTTGCGGAGATCGGCGAACTCATCGGAGCCTTCGTCCCGCGTGCCGAGTTCCTGATGGATCGCCTTCAACTGCTCGTGGAGGTAGTATTCCCGCTGGCTGCGCTCCATCTGGTCGCGCACGCGGTCGCGCACCCGGCGCTCGATGTCCATCAGGTCGTTCTCGCGCATCAGGAGGCTCGAGATATGTTCCAGCCGCATGGCGGGGTCCAGTTCTTCCAGCAGCTCCTGGCGTTCCGCCGCGCTCAGGGGCAGGTAGGCGCAGATCAGGTCGGCCAGGGCCGCGGGGTGCGGGATGCCCTGCAGCGAACCCACGACCTCCGGCGAGACGCGCTGGCTGGCATGCGCGTAGTCTTCGAACTGGCGCAGGGTCATGCGCATGCGCGCCATGGTCTCTTCATCCGCTTCCACCTCGTCGACTTCGACCCGTTCGACTTCGACTTCCACGTAGCCGGCCTTGCGGGTAAGCGCCAGGACGCGCCCCCGGGCCATGCCCTCGATGACCACTTTCATGGTGGAATCGGGCATGCGCAGCGTCTGGAGAATATTTCCAGCGACGCCCACGGCGTGCAGGTCGGCGATGCCGGGCGATTCCACATCCGGATCCACCTGCGAGCACAAGAATAGCGGCCGGCCCGAAGACAGGCTCTCTTCGACCGCCGCCATGGACGCGGGCCGCCCGACAAGCAGCGGAAGCACCATCTGCGGAAACACCACGACGTCCTTGAGCGGCAACAGCGGCAGACGGTCCGTGTTCTCTCGTTTCTTGCGTGCCATGCGTCCTTCCTTCCCGGTCCTGCGACGAAACGCGCAGTCATGATTTCAGCGTAATGCCGGAGAAAATGTCAATGTGGCCGTCCGCCGGCAACAAACGGCGCGCATAAAGACCGGCCGGAGGGACAGGGCGTCCCTCCGGCCTCCAAAGGTGATCCTCTCGCGCGCAAACTGTGAAGACGCCTGGCGTCTGACGGGCGAACCTCAGGCCGACGCCGACGAGGTGCCCTTTTCGGGACGCCCCTCGGCCTCGTGCTCATAAACCAGCAGCGGCTCCTCTTTATTCAGAATGACCCCCGGCGTAATGATGCATTCGCGAACATCCTTCCGGGAAGGAATTTCGAACATCACATCGAGCATCGCCTGCTCGAGAATGCTCCGCAATCCGCGCGCGCCGGTGTCCTTTTCGATCGCATAATCCGCCACGGCGTCGAGCGTCTCTTCGCTGAAGCGGAGTTTCACGTTTTCCATCTCGAACAGCTTCTGGTACTGCCGCACAATCGCGTTCTTCGGCTCGACCAGGATGCGCCGCAAGTCGTCCTTGTTCAACTCGTGCAGGGTCGCAATCACGGGGATGCGGCCCGAAAACTCGGGGATCATGCCGAACTTGATCAGGTCTTCGGGCTCGACCAGTTCGAGCATTTCGCCCACGCTCCGTTCGCGCCGCGACTGCACGTTGGCATTGAAGCCCATCACGTTCTGGCGCGTCCGCCGCTCAATGATCTTTTCGAGCGTATTGAACGCCCCGCCGCAGATGAACAGGATGTTCGTGGTATCGACCTGAATGCATTCCTGTTGCGGGTGTTTGCGGCCGCCCTGGGGCGGAACATTGGCGATTGTGCCTTCCAGCAGCTTCAACAGCGCCTGCTGAACCCCTTCGCCGGAGACATCGCGCGTGATCGACGGGCTGTCGCCCTTGCGCGCGATCTTGTCGATCTCATCGATGTAGACAATGCCCGTTTCGGCGCGCGCCGGGTCGAAGTCCGCCGCCTGCAAGAGCTTCAGGATGACATTCTCCACATCATCCCCCACGTACCCCGCCTCGGTCAGCGTGGTGGCATCCACCACGGCAAACGGCACATCCAGCATCTTCGCAAGCGTCTGGGCCAGCAGGGTTTTCCCGCACCCCGACGGGCCGATCAGGAGCACATTCGACTTGTGAAGCTCGACCCCGTCAATCTCCCCGCCCGACAGGATCCGCTTGTAGTGATTGTGAACCGCGACCGAGAGAATCCGTTTCGCGCGTTCCTGGCCAATCGCGTATTGGTCGAGGTAACTGAAGATCTCGTCCGGACGAGGGACTTTCAGACCGCGCGAGACGCCCTTGCGGGCGCGGTCTTCGGCGACGATTTCGGAGCAGAGCTGAACGCATTCATCGCAGATATTGACTTCCGGCCCGGCAATGAGTTTGCCCACTTCGTCGTGGCGTTTGCCGCAAAAAGAGCAACTGGGGACATCACCTCGCGTGCGATGTGGAGCCATAAATACCTCCCTTGGAGATGAGACTGTCGACGATGGTTATAGCATTCCGGCGCGATTTTGTCAACAGTTTTCTCGCCCAAGGTGTTCGATAATCCGCTTCGTCACCTCTATTTTGCAGAAAAACCGTCATTTCTGCAAGTTTTTCCCCGGCATACCTCGCAGACACCCGGTCAGCCAGGCGGCAGGGGCAAAAGCGAACTGCATTTTATGCGCATAGTGCGCATGCGTATCAGGCCTTGACGGAGTCGCGACGGAGGATCTCGTCGACGAGGCCGTAGTCCCTGGCCTCTTGGGCGTCCATGAAGAAATCGCGGTCGCTGTCGCGCCGGATGCTTTCGATGGGTTGGCCGGTATGGTGGGCCAGGATCTCGTCGATCATCTCGCCCACGCGCACGATTTCGCGCGCCTGGATATCGATATCCGAGGCCTGCCCATGGGCGCCGCCCATCGGCTGATGCAGGAGGAACCGGGAATAAGGCAGGGCAAACCGCTTTCCGCGGGTGCCGGCGGCCATGAGCACGGCGCCCATGCTGGCGGCCTGGCCCAGGCAGATGCACGACACGTCGGGCTTGATATACTGCATGGTGTCGTAGATGGCCAGACCGGCGGTCACGCTGCCGCCGGGCGTGTTGATGTACAGCTGGATGTCCTTGTCCGGGTCTTCCGATTCCAGAAACAGCAGTTGGGCAATGACATAGTTGGCGACGTGATCGTCGATGGGAAACCCCAGAAACACGATGCGTTCCTTGAGCATCTTGGAATAGATGTCGTAGGGCCGCTCGCCGCGGCTCGTATCTTCATAGATCGTAACCGCGCGCAGATCCAGGGGGTTTCGGAGATACTCACTCATCATTCGCGTTTTCCTGGGCCTTCAGCTCGTCTTCCTTGACTTCCTTGTCCTTCACCTTGGCGTTGGCCATGATCAGCGCCAGGGCCTTTGCGCGATACAGGCGGCCTTCGGTACGGCTCCGGCGGTCGCCCTCCTCCAGGTAGTGCGTGACCGCATCGGACTGGACGCCCACGCGCTGAGCAATGGACGCGACCTCCTGCTCAAAATCCTCGTCCGTCACTTCGATGTCTTCAGTTTCTCCGATTTTGTTCAGGACCGTGATCTGCTTGACATCACCCTCGGCTTCTTCGCGCGCCCGTTTGCGGAG
>JAAYAQ010000202.1 GCA_012719295.1 Candidatus Hydrogenedentota bacterium
CAGGGCGTTCCGCGTCCATGCAAACGGCTTCCCAAGAGGTTTTTGTGCTGATCGGGCGCCATAGTAGCCGTCGCGGGCGGGGCGCGTCCAGAAATGAACGGCCCTGCGTTTGACTCTCCCGGTGCACGCACCCTACAATAGCGCCCTATAGGAAGCGCGGCCGGCCGTTCGTTCGCGGAAGGCCAGCGCGTGGAGTGCATCTCAAGCCGGGGCCCGGGTATGCCGCGAGGCCATGCACCCGGCCCGGGCCTTCAGAATAATTGCGCAACGGGTTCTCCCCCATGGAGACCGAATCGGAGGAATTACCATGGCGTCTCTGGCAGAGTTGGACATCAGCAAGCCGTTCGTCGCGACGGTCATCAGCAACGACCGCATCACCCCGGAGGCTTCGGACGAGGACATCCGAAACATCGTCATCGAGCTGGACGCGGAAGACTTCTCCTATCACGTGGGTGACAGCATCGGGTTGCTGGTGCCGGGGCCGCACGAGTTCGGCAACGAGTATCACCTCCGCCTCTACACCATCGCCGGCGGCGAGAAGACATCCGGAAACAAGACCCGCCTGACGCTCTGCATCAAGCGCTGCTTCTACATCGACGATTACAGCGGCGAGAAATACGAAGGCAAAGCCTCGAACTACTTCTGCGACCGCGCGCCGGGCGACAAGCTCACCATGGCCGGGCCGTTCAAGGGCGCCTTCACGATTCCCGATGACGAGAGCACCAATCTGCTCATGGTCGGCCTGGGCACCGGCATCGCCCCGTTCCGCGCGTTCGTGCGCCACATCTACGACGTGCGCGGCGGTTGGAAAGGCAAAGTCCGCCTGTTCTTCGGGGCCAAAACCGGGCTCGAGATGCTCTACATGAACGACAAGCGCGACGATTTCGCCAACTACTACGATGAGGACACCTTCAAGGCGTTCGAGGCGGTGAGCCCCCGGCCCGCCGTCGACGCGCCTGTCGCCCTCGACCAGGCCATCGAGCAGAATGGCAAGGAAGTGTGGGAAATGGTCCGCGACCCCGATACCTATGTCTTCGTCGCCGGACACGAAAAGGTGGGCGAGCTTCTGGATCAGGCCATGGCCAAGGTCGCCGGATCCGAGGAAAAATGGCAGCGGCGGAAGGCCGAGTTGAAGGCTGGAAAACGCTGGATGGAGCTGATGTACTAGCGCCCCGCCCGCGAAGAGCACATCCACGGCGCCTTGCCCCCCGGCAAGGCGCCGTTTCGTTGCACAAAGGCACCCGGCTCTTGCCCGCGAGCAAAGTGCGAAAAAACGCGTCACCCCGTCAGCAGGCCGGGCGCCCCCGCGCCCAGCACGCGCCGCCCGAATACAAGCAGGACCGTCAGTTTGTCCGGGATGAACTGGCGCAGGGAGGGGGCGGCATCGCGTGGAAACTGGTTCGCGCGCGCGAATGCCTCGATGTCAAAGGTTGTGCCGTCCGGAAGCCGGTCCATCGTGGCCAACACGTCGACGGACACCTGCTGCTCCTCGGAAAGGGCATACAGCGCCTCGTTCAGGTAGAGCTGATCAAGCAGGCCCGCATACTGCATGACAAACAGCGCGTTCCAGAAAACGCATGCCGCGGTCACTGCCGCGGTCCAGCCGGGCCGTGAAGCCAGGCGCCGCGAAAACAACACGGCCAGCCCCGCCCCCAGCAAGGGGGCGCAAGGCACCAGAAAGCGCATCCCGAACGACGCGCCCGCGTCCCCCGCGCAGGCGGCCAGATAGACCTGAATCAGCACGGCCGCAGCCAGGGCGACGCACACCCGCTTGTCTTCCTTTGGACAGAAGCCGAGGCCGAGCAGGCCCGCGGCCATCAACGGAGTCCACGTAAACAGCCCCTCCCGGGCCGAGAAGAGCACGCGAAACACCGCCGGATGAAACCACGCCGCGCCTCCCGCGCCGCCGGGTATCAGGATGGGGGTCCCGTACAGCGCCTGCCAGCACGGCATCTGGGGACTGAACACCAGCACAGCCGCGGCCGCGCATGCGAGAAAGCGCGCGAGTTTGACGCGGCTGCTCCTCCAGAGCAGGTCCACGGCTGGAATGACCACAAACGCCGCGCTCTGCCACTGCACCAGCGCCGCCAGGCCGAGCGCGCCGCCGATCACCGCCCACGCCCACAGCGCCTCACGCGTACGCAGGTGCAGCCAGGCGCAGAGAAACAGGGATGCCGCGAAAAACGCGCACGCGTGCGGCAGGGCTTCCCGGGCGTAGGTGTAGTAGAGGGCGGAAGAACAGGCCCAGGCGCCGACGGCCGCGAGCGCGCTGGCCCGTTTGCCCCACCGCGCGCGAAACGCCGCGTACGCCAGCAGGGCGCCCGCCGTCCCGTACACGATATTGGCCAGAAACACGGCCGTGTGGTAGGGCTGCGAGAACCCGTCCGCCGGCAGGCCGCCCAGCCTGGCCGTGACGTGGCCCAGCCCGAGAAACGGCGCCCACAGCACGCCCGGCCCCAGCGAAGCCCGGTTGGGCGCCCACCCCGGCGCCGTGCGGCGACCGTCCGGGTCGACCGGGTTCCCCGCCGCCGGGACGTCCCCGGAAGCCAGCGCCCGGTACTCGTTTTCAAAATCGACGTCGCGATCAAACACCAGCGACCGGATCCACGCGTAGTGGGCCACCGGTTCCGCCCCCGCGATGCGTTCTTCGGGCGGCGAGAACGTGCCCGCCAGCGCGAAACAGAGCCAGAACAGCAGCGCCAGCCCCAGGAGGAGCGTCACCCCGGCGTGGGGCCGTTCCAGCCAGGGCCGCGGGCGCTCCGGCGTCTCCGCCGGGGTCTCGTGCGTCTCGCGCTCAGCGTTCATGCTCGCTCATGGCGTCGTGTGGCGTCCTCCCGGACGTGGCGGCCCGGCTCAGGCCAGCCCCCGGCTCGTTTCGTAGGCGCGGATCTTGTCTTCGTGGCGCAAGGTCAGGGCAATCTGGTCCCATCCGTTGAGCAGGCGTTCTTTCAGGAACGGGTCAAGCTCAAACGCGATGGTCTCGCCATTGGGCCGCGTAATCGTCTGCGCGGGCAGATCCACCGTCAGCGCATAGCCGTCCTGCGCCCGCACTTCCTGGAACAACTGTTCGATCACGGCCTCCGGCAGCCGGATCGGCAGGATGCCGTTGTTGAAGCAGTTGTTGTAGAAAATGTCCGCGAACGACGGGGCCAGCAAGCACCGGAACCCATAATTGTCGAGCGCCCAGGGCGCATGTTCACGCGAGGAGCCGCACCCGAAGTTGTTTTTGGTCAACAGGATGCTCGCCCCCTGGTACCGGGGCGCGTTCATCTCGAAATCCGGGTTCGGCGTCGTGCCGTCGTCCAGGTAGCGCCAGTCGTAGAACAGGGCATCCTCGTATCCGGTGCGGGCGATCCGCTTGAGAAATTGTTTCGGGATGATCTGATCCGTATCGACATTGAGCGCTTCGAGCGGCGCGACACGTCCGGTCAATGTGGTGAATGGTTTCATGCAAACACTCCTTCAATGGTTGTCGTTCCGTTTGGCGCGCGGGTTCAGTCGTAGCGGTGCACGCGAACGCGCTGATAGTAGGAATGGCCCGACCGCGCGCCGCCGCCGTGACTGCCGAAATCCAGGAGCACGCCCGCGATCACGGCCGCGAGGCCCCAGCCCTGGAGCCCGCCCAGCGAATTGACGGCGAACGCATAGGCGCAGGTCGTGTACGGCATGAATAAAAAGCCCAGTACCGGCCACAGCACGCTGTCAAAGGCCCGCCCGCCGTAGCCGCCCAGCCACATGACGGCCAGCGCCACGCGCGGAAAGATCAGCGCGATCACGCCCAGACAACACCCCATGCCTCGCTCCTCCAGCGCCGCGCGCCGGCCCGCTCATCCTTACTTCTTGTAGTCCCACGCGCGAATGTCGACAAAATGGCCCGCGATCGCCGCCGCCACCGCCATCGCGGGGCTGACCAGGTGGGTACGGCCGCCCTTGCCCTGGCGTCCCTCGAAGTTGCGGTTGGACGTGGCCGCGCACCGGTCGCCCGGGTTCAGCACGTCGGCGTTCATGGCCAGGCACATCGAACACCCCGGCTCGCGCCATTCGAATCCCGCGTCCTTGAAAATCCGGTCGAGGCCCTCCTGCTCGGCCTGGGCCTTGACCTGCCGCGACCCGGGCACCACGAGCGCCTGCTCGATGCTGGAATTCACCGTGTAGCCCTTGGCGACCTTCGCCCCTTCGCGCAGGTCCTCGATGCGGCCGTTCGTGCACGACCCCAGGAACATCTTGTTGATGTGGATGTCGCGGATCGGCAGCCCTTCGGGCAGGTCCATGTATTCGAGCGCCTTTTTCGCGGCCTGCCGCGTGTTCGCGTCCGCGATCTCGTCCAGCCGGGGCACCGCGCCGTTGACTCCCGTGACCATTCCCGGCGACGTGCCCCACGTCACCTGCGGTTCGATGGCCGCCCCGTCGAGTTCCACCAGCGTGTCATAGGAACAGCCCGGCTCGGACGCCCAGCGCGCCCATTCGCGCACCAGGTCCTCGTGACTCCTGTCTTTCGGCAGATAGGCCCGGCCCTTCAGGTAGTCAAACGTAGTGGCGTCCGGCGACACCAGCCCCGCGCGCGCCCCGGCCTCGATGCTCATGTTGCACATGGTCAGCCGGCCTTCCATGCTCATGCTCCGGACCACGTCGCCCGTGTATTCAATCACATAGCCCGTGCCCCCCGCCGTGCCAATCTTCCCGATGATCGCGAGAATCACGTCCTTGGGGGTCACGCCCGGGCCCAGTGTGCCGTTGACCCGCACTTCCATCGTGCGGGATTTCCGCTGCAGCAGGGTCTGCGTGGCCAGCACGTGCTCCACCTCGCTGGTCCCGATGCCGAACGCCAGCGCGCCAAACGCCCCGTGCGTCGCGGTGTGCGAGTCCCCGCACACAATCGTGCAGCCCGGCTGCGTCAGGCCCAGTTCCGGGCCAATCACATGCACAATGCCGTTGAACTCGCTGCCCATATCGAAACACGTGACCCCGAATTCCCGGCAGTTGTTGAGCAGGGTCTCCACCTGGGTCTTCGAGAGCAGGTCCGCGATGGGTTTGCCGCGCTCCGTCGTCGGGATGTTATGGTCCATGGTCGCGAAGGTGAGTTCCGGGTGGCGCACCGCACGGCCCGCAAGCCGCAACCCCTCGAAGGCCTGGGGCGACGTCACCTCATGAACAAAATGCCGGTCAATGAACAGCACCGTGTCCTGCCCCGGCGCCTCATGCACCACATGCGCGTCCCAGATTTTCTCGTAAATGTTCTTTGCCATGCGTTTTACCTCGATGCTGTCATGTGTCGTTCCGTGTTCAGCATTCGGTCCCGCGGCAGGCGTTCGAGCAAACGCCCCTGCACGGCCGCTTCCATACTGAACATTATGCGCACGGTATAGCTTACCGGAATTCGCACCCCCAACGCCAGAAATCCTGGCAAAAGACGCCCCACCGGGACCACGCAGGCCTGCGCGACGAAGCAATTCGCAGCGCGTCCGGAATGATCCTCCTTTGTGTCTTGGTGTCTTTGTGTGAGGCGGTTACCCATTGCATCGTATTTCACACCAAGACACAAAGACACAAAGATTGTCGTGTTGCCGGGCGTCAGCGTCGCATGCGGTTTCTTGTAGCGCAGGATTCCGCTTCCCCCTGTAGGGGCAGCCCCCCGTGGCTGCCCATCCGGTTCGAACGGGGACACGTTGTCGCGCCGGGGCCGCGCATGGAAAAACCCCCGGACCCTGTTGGGGTTCCGGGGGCGAAGAGCGGGCCGGGCTTTTGCGTGGATGCTGGATCTGTTACCCCGCAATTCCGATGGCCATGGCCATGGGCCGGCTGACAAAATGGTCGCCGGGATAGCGTTCGAATTCCACATGGCCGTCCATAAACAGCACGTTGCTGCCGCCCGGGATGTGGTTGAATTGACTTACAGTCGTCG
>JAAYAQ010000203.1 GCA_012719295.1 Candidatus Hydrogenedentota bacterium
GCGCCGGTCCCGTCCCGGCAGGAGGCCACCCGCTACGACAGTGTCGCGCTTCATCTGGCCCTGTGGCCACTGCTGCTCGCGTTGATGTGCTTTCCCTATCTGCTGATTGCGTCCGCGCCCATGTCGCTCTTTCTGGTCTTTCGTTACTGGAACGCCTCGCGCCAACCCGACGGCAGCCCGAGTCCGTCCATGATAGCGGCGGCCGTTCTGGCAGGCAGCGAACTGCTGCTCGTGACCGGCCTGACGGTCCTGGTGGCGCTTGGGCTGTTCGCGCTGGCGACCTCATGAGGCACAGGAACAACATGCAACCGGATAGACACACGCCCTACCGCAAACTCAGCGGTGCGGTGTGGCTGGGCCCGGACCACCTGCTCTACCTCCGCCGCCAGCTCTTCTCGGAGCGTCCCAAACGGTTTGCCTACGCGGACATCCAGGCCATCACCCTGCGCCAGACGTCCGTGTTCTCCCGCATGCAGAAGGCGCTGCTCATCGTCACGGCGCTGTTCTGCGGAGTGACGGCCATGAGCGCCGTTGCCGTCGGTCCCGGGTGGCTCCTGCTCGTCCCGGCGTTTCCCGCGCTGCTCGCGCTGGCGGCATTGCTGGCGCACCGGCATCGGGGTCCCACGTGCGTGCTCCACATCCGCACCGCGGTACAGGTTGAGGAACTGCAGACGTTGCGGCGGCTGCGCCGGGCCCGGCCGGCGTTCGATCTCCTGAGCCAGGAAGCCGCCCGCGCCCAGGGCGTCGAAGACCGTGCCGCGTTCGCCCCCGAATCCGGGCCGTCCCCCCTGCGCGAGTGGGCGACGGCCCCCTTCGATACCGATGTGTCGCGGCCCGTGCTTGAGCGGCGGGAACATCAACGCCGCGACTACAACGGCTCGGCCCACGCGTTGCTCTTTGCCTCGCTGCTTCTCAGCGCGGTGATCAGCGCGGTTGCCCTGGTGAAGCTGGACTGGATGGTCCTCTCCGTGGCGTTCCTCAACCTGATGGTCACGCTGGGGTGTCTGGTCGCGGCGCTGGTCATGCAGCACGCGCGAAACGTCTCGCGGGAGTTGCGCATCATGGGCTGGGTCTGCACCGTGTACGCGGCCCTGAGCAACATGGTATCGAGCTTCACCGCCCCCGCCGGCGTGGGCGCCGCGCTCCTGTCGCGGGGCGAGATCAACGTGTGGGCGTACCCGACGTTCCTCGCCGATGTCATCGTCACCATGGTCCTCGAGGTCATCCTGGCGATGTTTGGGTTCTATGTCCTGGCGCAATTCCGCCACCGCCTGCGGCGCGAAAGGGAAACCAACCCGGCCGGCGGCCTGGAACCGCCTCCCCTGACGGATGCCGTGCGGGAGACCGCCGAAGAGGAGCAGTCCTGAGCCATGGTCGACCTCATACACCAGCGCTGTTTCAACCACGCGGGGCGCGAAGCGGCGGCCCAGTGCCCGCGCTGTGGCCGGTTCTACTGCCGGGAATGCATCACCGAACATGACGGCCGGATCGTCTGCGCCCCGTGCCTGGACGCGCTGCTGGCTCCCGGACCGGCGCGCCGGTCGCTGGTGACGGCGCCGCTGCGGGCCCTGCAGTTCGCCGCGGGCGTCGCCGTCCTGTGGCTGGTAATGTATGGGCTGGGCCGGGCGTTGACGGCCATCCCGGCGGCGTTTCACGACGGCACGTTGCTGCGGTCGTCGTGGTGGGAGAACCTGTGAGACTCGACCGGCAGACAGGCATCGAACGCGGCGGCATCGCCCTCATTGAAGAGGCGCTCCACCTGGTGCGCAGCGCCCCGCCCTCCTGTCTTGTGGCCTACTATCTGGGGTCGATTCCGTTCGTCATGACGCTCCTGTATTTCTGGGCGGACATGAGCTACAGCGCGGACGCCTACCTCCACTGCGCCCCCGGCGCCCTGCTCGTTGCGCTCGCCTTCGTGTGGATGAAGGCCTGGCAGACCGTCTATGCGCGGGGGCTGCTGGCGTGGGTGCGCGAAGAGGCCCCGCCCCGGTGGTCTTTGGGCCGATTGGTGCACCTGACGGCGGCCCAGGCCCTTGTGCACGCCCTGGGACTGCCGGTCCTGGCGCCGGCCCTCGTGCTGGCCGTCCCGTTCCTCTACGTCTACGGTTTTCTCCAGAACGCCACCATCCTGGGCGACGGCGAACACCAGACCCTTCGCGCGCTGTCGCAGAGCGCCTGGAACCACGCGAAACAGTGGCCGCGCCAGAGTTTCTTCATCATCTGGCTGTTGAGCCCCGTGCTGGTTGTGGCGGCGCTCGCCTTCTACCTCGCCCTGATGCCCGTCATCACGCTGACCGTCCCCGAAGCGTGGACCCTGCTGTACAGCCTCCTGTTCCGCCTCGGCCTGCTGGTGTTGTGTCCGCTGGGCTTCACGGTCACCCTCAATATCGAGATTCTGATGGGGATCACCCCGGAACTGGCCCGCATGTTTCTCGGAATTCAGAGTACGTCACTTCGGGCGGGACTCCTCTACGACAACACGCTGATGAGCGCGGTCGTGGGTGGCGCCGCGTATCTCCTGATGGATCCCCTGGTCAAGGCGGCCTTCGTCTTGCGCTGTTTCTACAGCGAATCCCGCGAAACCGGCGCGGACCTGCGGGTCGCGCTCCGGCGCATCATCCGCATGGCGTGCGTGGCGCTTGTCGCGGGCGTTGCGCTGTTGCGGGGGCTGGCGCCGGCCTGCGCACAGGAAGCGCCCTCCCCGGACGCCGTATCCGCCGCGGCCCCGACGGTCGATGCCCGGGATCTGGATCGCGCCATCGCCGAGACCCTCGAACAGGAGATCTATCGCTGGCGGCAACCGCGTGTAACGCCGCGCGACGCCGCCGATGACGCTGCCCCGGGACCGTTTCTCCGTGCCATCCGTGACTTTTTCAACTGGCTGCTCGAAATCCTCCGGAAGGTTGTCAAGACGGTCCTGGAATGCCTTCGGTGGCTGATTCCCGACGAGCCGCCCGACATGAGCGGCCGGTTTGGGTGGCTCGGCGGAGCGCGGTTTCTGCTGACCGTCCTGCTGATCATTCTGCTCGTGGCGCTGGTGTTCCTGCTGTTCATGCTGGTCGTGCGCTCACGGCGTACCGAGCGCGAGGAGAAAACCGAGACTGCCGCCGTGGCGGTCGACGTGCGGGACGAAAACGTGTCCGCCGATGAGCTCCCCGAAAGCGGGTGGCTGGCCATGGCGCGCGAACTGCTCGACAAGAACGAGCCCCGCCTCGCGTTGCGGGCCCTGTTTCTGGCCGGGCTGGCCGTGCTCGGCCGTACCCGCTTCATCCGCATCGCCAAAGGCAAATCCAACCGCGAATATCAACGCGAACTGGCCCGGCGCGCCCATGCCGCGCCGGGTCTGCTCGACCTCTTTACAGGCGCGATGGGCGTATTCGAGAGCGTCTGGTACGGCACGCGGCCCGTGACGCCGCCCGACGTACGCCAGTTTGCC
>JAAYAQ010000204.1 GCA_012719295.1 Candidatus Hydrogenedentota bacterium
CGCAAGCAGGGGTCCAGATCTTGTCCGGCTGCACCACACCGCACGCGGCATCCGCCTGCAGGCCTACTGGATTCCTGCTTGCGCAGGAAAGACGTTGAAAAACACCGTTTCCTGCAAACACCTGCATTTTCTTTTGGCGAATCCGCTGACTTGGGGCAGATAGAGAACAGCTGTCCTTCCGGCGAGCTGATTGTTTCCGTCTGGTTTTAGTGCGAATGCCCCGGACGATTCCGCCGGCGGGCTCACGGCGCCTTCGTCTGGGCGTCGGCGAGCGCCTGCTGGATGGCCGTGCTCAGGTCGGTGTCGACGAAGGGTTTTTCCAGATACCCGTTGAACCCGGCCTCGCGGGCCCGGCGCTCGTCCATCCGTTCGCTGTATCCCGTGCACAGGATGATGGGAATGTCCGGCCGGACCGCCCGCATGCGCTCCGCCAGCATCTCCCCCGTCATGTCGGGCATGGTCTGGTCCGTGATGACCACATCGAAATCCTGGGGCGCCGCTTCGAAACGCTGGAGCGCGTCGAGGCTCTTCGTGCAGGACACCACGCGGTAGCCGCTGCGTTCGAGGGCCATGCGCGCCAGCAGGGCCAGGGACTCCTCGTCGTCCACGAACAGGATGCGCTCGCCCCGGGCGCGGCGGACGAGGCCGGCGCCCTCGGGCAACGCGGCATCTTCCTCGCGCCGGTACAAGGGGATATAGACCTCGAAGGTCGATCCTTCGCCCAGCGTGCTCGTGACGGTCAGGATCCCCTGATGGCCGCGCACGATGCCGTGCACGATGGCCAGCCCCATCCCCGTGCCTTCTCCGGGCGGTTTGGTCGTGAAATAGGGTTCAAAGATACGTTCAAGGGTGGCCTTGCTCATGCCTTTGCCCGTGTCGGACACCGACAGGCACGCGTAATTTCCGGGGACGAGGCCGGGCGCCGGCTCGGGTTCGCCGGGCGCGATGTCGACCCTGCGGTAGGTGACGCTGAGCACCCCGCCGTGTTCGCGCATGGCGTGGTAGGCGTTGGTGCAGAGATTGATCATGACCTGGTGCAACTGGGTCGGGTCGGCCATGATCCGGCCGCATTCGGGATCGATCTCCTGCTGAATCGCGATGGTCGCGGGCAGGGTTCCGCGCAGGAGCTTCAAGGCCTCCTTCAAGACGGGCTGAATCTGCACCGGCTGGCGTTCCTGTTCGCTCTGGCGGCTGAAGGTGAGGATCTGGTGGACCAGTTCCGCCGCGCGGCGGCCCGCCTTGCGTACTTCCTCAATGCATTTGCGCGTAACGGTCGGCTCGGGCATGTCTTCCAGGGCGAGTTCGGCGAACCCGATGATGGCGCCGAGGATGTTGTTGAAGTCGTGGGCGATTCCCCCCGCCAGCGTGCCGATCGCCTCCATTTTCTGCGCCTGGCGGAGTTGCGCCGCGAGTTCCATCTCCTGCGTGAGATCGCGCGAAATCGACACGAAATGCTCCACCTCGCCCGCCGGGCTCAGCACCGGCGAAATCGTGACTTCCTTCTCGTACAGCGAGCCGTTCTTGCGTTTGTTGGTCAGGCGGCCGCGCCATGTCTCTCCGCGAAGCAGCGCCTCCCACAGTTGCGCGTAGAACGCCGCGCCGTGGCGTCCGCTCTTGAGTATCCGGGGCGTTTTGCCGATGGCTTCCGCGGGCGCGTATCCCGACAGGCGCTCAAAGGCCGGGTTGGCATACTCGATCACGCCTTCGGGCGTGGTGATGAAAATGCTCTCGCCGGCGTACTCGATCGCCGTGGCCAGCAGCCGGTTTTCGTCTTCCGCCCGCTTGTGGGGCGAGATGTCCTCATAGACAAACACCAGCTCATCCGTCGAGAGCTTGTACACGAAACACTCGAACCAGCGTTCGCCGCGCGTAGACGACCTCGACGAGAAGTAGCGGCGCGCGGATTTGCCGGAATGCCATACTTCGCGGCACGCGTCGAGCAGCGGCGCGCCGACGCCCGTGAAATCGACCTCGGTGATGCTGCGCCCGAGGATGTCCTCGCGAAACCGGCCTTCGATGCGTTCCCCGGCGGCGTTGAGGTCTTCAAGAATGAAGTCGCGGCCGTCTTCAACCGCCTCGAACACGGCCACGCCGCTGTTGATGTTGTTGAACAGGTCCCGGTACCGTTCTTCGCCCAGGCGGATGGCGCGGATGGCGCGGTCGCGCTCGGCCACGGCCTCGCGGGCCGCGCGTTCGTGCCGCCGGACGCGCACGTAGGCGATGCCCAGTCCGAGCGCCACCACCAGCAGGGCGGCCGAGGTGGCTGTGAGGGCGGCGGGAAGCGACAGCGGCTCGCTGGCGGCAGCCGGCGCCTCACCGGCGGCGCCGAGCACGGTAAGCGCCGCGGCCGAGAGGCTCGCGCAGAGCGGTCCGTTACGCAGGGTGGGCCCCCTTCTAACCCGTTGTGCCTCGGGAGTGTCCACCAGCAGCGCCCGAACCCGGGCCGCGGCCTCCCCCTTCGGCAGAGAGCGGTGCGTTCCCCATCACACGTCCGGCGACCGGATATCCCCCGCCCGAGCCCCGCCGTGAGGCTCATGCGCCAAACATGATAGCATAACCCCCGGGCTGACGCCCCATGGGATGAGAGTCGTTTCTCAGACAACAGACACGGGAAGGGGAATCTGATGTTCATTGACATTCACGTGCATGCGTCGCCGCGGCGGCACCCGGAGATCACGCGCGCGAACGGGTCGCACTATCCCGACGCGGAAACGCTGATCCAGATGATGGACAACGCACACATCGACAAAGCCTGCATTATGGCGGGGGTCAGCCCCGAATGCCGGTACACCGTGGTGACGGTCGAAGACGTTGTGGGGCTCTGCGCGCAGCACCCCGACCGGTTGATTCCGTTCTGCAACCTCGATCCGCGGTACCTGACGAACGACGCGAGCGCGGATTTCTCGAATCTGCTGGGCGCGTTCAAGGACATGGGGTGCAAGGGCGTGGGGGAATGCACGTTCAACCTCCCGTTCGACGATCCCCGGTGCCTGAACCTGTTCGAGGCGGTCGAGGACGCGGGCCTGCCGCTTACCTTTCATATCGGCCCCGAGATCGGGGGGTGCTACGGGATCTTCGACGACCCCGGCCTCCCCCGGCTCGAAAACGTCCTGAAGACCTTCCCCGGCTTGATGTTTCTGGGACATTCCCAGGCGTTCTGGGCGGAAATCGGCGCCAATGTGGTCGAGGACGGCCGGCGCCTCCCCTATCCGAAAGGGCCGGTGGAGCCGGGCCGGGTGGTCGAACTGATGCGCGCGTACCCGAACCTCCTCGGCGATTTATCGGCGGGCAGCGGCTACAACGCCATCAGCCGCGACCCGGAATTCGGCTGCGCGTTCCTCGAGGAATTCCAGGACCGCCTGTTCTGGGGCACCGATATCGCCAACGACCCCCAGGATCTGCCCATTGTCGCCTGGTTCGATAAGCTCAAAACGGAACGCCTGATCTCGGAGGATGCCTTCGAGAAGATCACGTGGAAAAACGCCAATCGCCTGCTGGGGCTGGGTCTGGCATGAAGACGCGACAGGAGAGGAACGCGGATATGCGACATCGCCGCGGATGCTGGGGTTGGTGGAGAGCCGGAGCCGCGCTGCTGGTGCTGGCGGCCGGCTGGATGCCGGTTGGTCACGCGGCCGACGCCGCGCCGGGCCCGGAAACGGCGGACGCGCGGGTGGAACGCACCGTGCCGCAACCCCTGCCCGGGCATCCCGGAAACGTCTTTCTCGCGGGAGAGGCCGTGGTGGTTTCGGCGCCTCCGGACACGGCATGGACCCGTTTTCGCGTGCTGGATGAGGCCGGCGAGGCGCTGGGCCAGGGCGCGCGGGAGGGCGACGGCGGCCGGGTGTCCCCTGGCGTTCTCCCGGTCGGGTGGTACCGTATTGAATTCCTGGACGCAGACGGCGGGATCGCGGCCTGGACCACCGCGGCCGTGCTCGCCCCCCTGGCCGCGCCGACCCCGCCGGATTCGCCGGTCTGCATTGACACGGCCATGGCGTGGTTTGCCCGGAACAACGCCGGCAAACAGCGCGCGTTCGCGTCGCTGGCGGCTCTGGCGGGCGTGAACTGGTCGCGCGACCGCATGGCGTGGGGCGAACTCGAGACCGCGCCGGGCGTCTTCGCCCAAGACGGCGCCTCATACGACACCTCGGCGTCCGCGGCGGCGGCCGAAGGCCTGAACGTGCTGCAGGTGTTCCACCACACGCCCTCGTGGGCCGTGAATCCGGACCTTGACGGCGACCAGGGGGGCGGGCGGTTTCCGCGGGACCTGCGCGACCTCTACCGCTTCTGCCAGACCATGGCGGAGCGCTACCGGGGACGGGTGCAGGCCTGGGAACCGTGGAACGAGGCGAACATCACACCCTTCGGCGGGCATCTCATCAATGAAATGTGTTCGCTGCAGAAGGCGGCGTTTCTGGCGTTCAAGGCGGGCGACCCCGAACTCACGGTGTGCTGGAACGTGTACGCGGGCAGCGGCTCCCGGCACCATTCCGAGGGCGTCCTGCTGAATGAAGTCTGGCCCTATTTCGAGACATACAACATTCACACCTACAACGCGCCGGCGGATTATCTCCCGGATTTCGAGGGCCCGCGTGACGCCGCCAGCGGGCGGCCTGTCTGGCTGACGGAGTGCGGCATACGCCTGGAGGCCGCCGGCCCCGATCCCCAGGCCGATCTGTCGCGCGAGGACGAATCCCGCCAGGCCCGGTTCATCGCGCAGTCGTACGCCACGAGCCTGTATTCGGGCGTGAACCGTCATTTTTTCTTCATTCTCGGCAACTACAACGAACGAGGCATCCAGTTTGGTCTGCTGCGCCATGATCTGACCCCGCGCCCGGGTTACGTGGCGCTGGCGGCGGCCGGGCGGATGCTTGCGGGCGCGCAGCCCCTGGGACGCCTCTGCCTCGACGCCCGTGCCAACGCCTGGGCCTACGTGTTCCGCGCCCGGCCGGACGGCCGGCCCGCCGAGGTACTCGTGGCCTGGGCGGATGCCGCGGTCGCGTGGCCACCCGTTCTCAAGCGAGAGCCCGTGGCGGTCTTCGATCACCTGGGCCGGACACGAGCGGCCGGGGCGGCCCTGGAACTGGGTCCGGGGACCCTGTTTATCGTAACCCCGGAGGGGGCATGCGACGGCCTGGCGCTCGAATCCCCGCCGCCGGTCGCGGCGTTTCGCGGAGGGACAGCGTCGCCGGTGGTGCTGCAGGCCGAGCTTCCCCGGGAGACTGCGCGGCTGGAGCCGCAGGCATACGAGCTGACCGCGGGCCAGCCGGCCGCCATCCCGTTGTGGGTGTACAACTTCAGCGGCGAACCCGTCGAGGGCCGCCTTGCCGTGGCCGGCGCGCCGGCCGAATGGCAGGTGGGAATACCGGGCGAGCCGGTTCAGATCCCGCCGTTTGAGCGCATCCCGGTGACGCTGGACCTGGCGATGCCCCCGAACGGCCGGGCCGCGTTGCTGGGCGACTGGCTGCGTATCCAGGGCGACTTCGGGCCCGCCGGCAAACCCGTGCTGGCGTTCCGGCTGATCGGCGCGCGAGACAGCCTGGCGCCCCAACACGTGCGGCCTGTTGAAGGCGCCGCGGACCCGGCCCGCTGGGAAGACAACATCGTTGGGGGCGCCACGATGTCGCACCGGGCCGCCGGGGACGGCGCCCTGGTGTTTTCGATGCAGTTCGGCGAAGGGGACCCGTGGTCGTATCCGCGCCTGCGCCTGGAACCCGCCGAACGGCCCGCCGCCGATGACGACGGCATCGCCGTGACCGTGCATCTGGCGGAAGGCGGGGGCGCCATCAACGTGCAGTTCATTGAAGAAACGGGCGCCGCGTACCTCGCCCGGCTGAGTCCGCCGGAGGGCGCCGAAGGGCCGCAACGGTTGACGGCGCTGTTTGACGATGCGCGCTGGGCGTCCCATTCGCGTCCGGATGCGAATGGCCGCCTGGATCCCGAACAGGTCTCCGTCCTTCTGATCGGGATCAATTCCCAGCGCAACAGCCGCGCCGAACTGGTCATCGCCAACCCGGCCTGGGTGCGCTATTAGCC
>JAAYAQ010000205.1 GCA_012719295.1 Candidatus Hydrogenedentota bacterium
ATTACCCGGGCCGTGCCGAAGGCGGGAGCGCTCGCCGCGGTCGACCTCAGCGGCGTAACGTACATGGACAGTTCGGGCGTCGCCACCCTGGTCGAGGGCCTGCGCGAATCCGACAAGAAGGGCATCGGGTTCGCCCTCATTGCCCCGTCGCAGCCGGTCCTCAAGGTGCTGTCGCTCTCGCGTCTGGACAAAATCTTCGACATTCGGCCAGACGTGGACGGCGCCGCGGGCGCCTGACGGGACGGCGCCCATGAGCATGGTCACGGCGGTTTTCGGGTGGACGGGGCGAATCTCGCTCAATGGGCTCTATGCCGCCTGCCGCGTCTGCCTGCTGGTCGTCTCCACGTTCGACTGGATCCTGGTGCGGCCGCTGCGCGGGCAAGGGCTGCGCGTGCGCAGCACCCTCCTCCACCTCGTGGAATTCGGCGCGCACTCGTTTCCCGTCGTGGGCCTCGTATGCTTTCTTGTGGGCGCCATCATGGCAATGCAGGCCTCGTACCAGTTGTCGCGGTTCGGCGCCCAGCAGTTCATTGCCGACCTGGTCAGCGTGGCGGCCATGCGTGAACTCGCGCCGCTCATGACCGCCGTGCTCGTTACCGGCCGGTGCGGTTCCGCCATCGCGGCGGAGATCGGCTCGATGAAAGTTGCCGAGGAGATCGACGCCCTCGAAGTCATGGGGATCCATCCCATCCGGTTTCTGGTCGCGCCGAAATTTCTCGCGATGCTCATCTCGGTTCCGGCCCTGACCATGCTGGCCACGTTCGTCATGATCGGCGGCGGGTACCTGCTGGCCACGGCCGTCGTGGGCATCGAGCCGGGCCTCTATCTCGAACGCACGGCGAACGCCCTCCAGATGAAGGACTTTTCGACCGGACTCGTCAAGAGCGTCTTTTTCGCGCTGGTGATCTGCTGGGTGGGGGTATACCGCGGGTTCCAGGTCGAGGGCGGCGCCGAAGGGGTTGGCCGCATGACGACGTCGTCGGTCGTCACGTCCATCTTCTGGATCGTCGTAGTCGACATGATGTTCACGGTGTTCTTCTATTTCCTATGACAAACAACGATTACATCATTCAGGTGCGCGGACTTGTCGCGAAATACGGTGAAACCACCGTGCTTGAAGACATCAATCTCGACATTCGCCGCGGGGAGACCTTCGTGATTCTGGGCGGCAGCGGCTGCGGCAAAAGCACCCTGCTCCGCAACCTCGTCGGCCTGATGCGCCCCGCCGCCGGCGCCATTCTCTTCAATGGGGAAGATTTCACCGCCATGTCCGAGGACCAGCGCACCGCCGTCCGCAAGCGGATGGGCATGTGCTTTCAGGGCGCCGCGCTCCTGAATTCCATGAGCCTCTACGACAACGTCGCCCTCCCCCTGCGCGAACATACGAAGCTCAAGGAATCCACCATCGAGATCATGACCCGGATCAAGCTCGATCTCGTCGGGCTCGCGGGGTACGAGGATTACCAGCCTTCCGAGCTGAGCGGCGGCATGAAGAAACGGGCCGGCATCGCCCGCGCCATGGCCATGGATCCCGAGATGATCTTCTATGACGAACCGTCCGCCGGCCTCGACCCCATCGTAGCGGCCGGCGTGGACATGCTTATCCGGAAGATGCAGAATACATTCAATCTGACCAGTGTTGTGGTAACGCATGAACTGGCGAGCGTCGAGTTGATCGCCGACCGCGCCTGCCTGCTTAAGGCGGGCCGCATAGTGGCGGTCGGCGCCGTGGCCGAGTTAAAGGCCCATTCCCACCCATTTGCGCGCCAGTTCTTCGGGCGGCAACCCGAAGACGAATCGGCGAGAAGCGAGGAATTTGTCCGGTCCCTGATGCAGGGGGAACAGGCGGCGCATCGCGCCCGGCCGGCCGGCCGGGGCGACACAACCGGGGAGTAAACCGTGCCGGCGCGAAAACACGATTTCACGATGGCGGAGATCAAGGCGGGCGTTTTCGTCCTGGGGTCCGTTGTCGTGGCTGCGCTGTTTCTGGCCGTCATTCAGGGGTACCGCCCCGCCGTCGTGACCCATACGTACTATGCCTCGTTCACGAACATCGCGGGGCTGAATCCCGGCGCCGATGTGCGGTTCGGCGGCACCAAGGTGGGGCGCGTCACCGAGATCGCCCTGCACCCAGACGATCCGTCCCGGATCCGGGTCGCCTTCGACGTGCCCCCAACCGTCCCTGTCCACGGCGACAGCAAGGTGTTTGTCACGCAGACCACCCTGACCTCGGAAATGCACCTCGAAATTACCACCGGGACCGCCGGGGCCGGGCTCCTGCCCACCGGGTCCGAACTGGAGACGACCGTTGGCGGGCTCGGAAAGCTCCTGGCCGGCGCCGACGACACGTCCCGAACCGTCCAGAGCATTCTCGAAGATTTCCGCGCGCTGATGGGGGTCGAGGAAGCCCGTCAGGAGGCCGCCGAGAACGGTGAGGCCGAACTGGCCACCGTCGCCGGGGTGATTGACGAGGTCAAGGGCGCCGTTTCCGAGAGCCGGGACGATGTCCGGACCATCCTCGACAAGGCCACCGGCATCGAGGAAAGCGCCCGGCAACTGCTCGAAGACACCCGCGCGGTCGTCGCCGAAAACCGCCCTGAGATCAAGTCCTCCCTCGAGAACATCCGAGAAACCACCGAAAGCGCCAAAGAAGCGGCGGGCACCGCCCGGGACATCCTCGACCGCGCCACGGCCCTGAGCGAGCGGTTCGACGGCATTGCCGACACCCTCGAAAGCGCCCTGGGCAATCTGGACGGTCTCGGCGGAGACGCGCGGGCGCTGCTCGCGGAAAACGAACCCGATATCGAGGAGACCATCCAGAATCTGCGGAAAACGGCCGAATACCTGCGGGAATTCGCGCGCACGGTGTCCGAACAGCCCGAATCACTGCTCCGCGGCGACAACCGCGCGGGGCGGCGTCATTGAGGAGGTGTGCCGATGGGTAAGACGGTCCTGCCGGGGATTGGGCGTCGAAAGGCGGCGATGCCCGCCGCGCTGGCGCTGGGCGTGCTGGTCTGCGCCGCGGCGGGCTGCGTCCGCAGCGCCGAGACCCGCTTCTATCAGCTCGATCTGACGCCCTCCGGCGCCGTCGCGGGCGGAGCCGGCCTCGAGATCGGCCGCCTCGAGGTGGCCGACGACCTCGCCCGGCGCGACATTCTCGTGCAGAAGGACGCCACGGAGATCGAATACTACGCCGATGCCCAGTGGGCGGTGAGCGTCCCCGAACTGGTGCGCAGAAAACTCGAGGCTGAATTCGGCCGCGCGGCGGCCGGCGAGCCCGGCGTACTGGTCGACGGCGAGGTCCAGGCCTTCCAGCAGGTGGATGTGCCGGGGGGCGCGGAGGCGCGGGTCACGCTCCATCTGAGATTCCGAAAGGGTTCTCAGGTCGTCTTCCAGAACCTGTACAGCCGGCAGGTGCCTGCCGGGTCGCCGTCGCCCAGGGCCGTGGCGCAGGCCCTGTCACGCGCGCTCGAGGCCATTGCCGCGGACGTCGCGGCCGATGCGGCCGGGCTTCCCGCTAACTGACGGCTGCATTGGCCCCGGCCCCGAATCCGGGGCGCTCCCGCCGGACCATCGGCCGGAGGGCAAGCGCGGCAAGACCGTAGCAGACCAGGGCCATCATCACCACGGCCGGGAATCCCAGGTGCACCGCACTCGCCGTGGCGAGCGTCGCGCCCAGGACCGACGCGCAGCCGTTGATTCCCCACGCCCACGGCAACAGGGCGTCCGACCGGTTGGCCGCGGCTTGCAGGCCCAGGGGAAACGGGATCCCCATGCAGAACGCCAGCGGGGCGAGGCCCGCCACGCTCAACGCAATCTTGGCGGCATCCGGGAGGCCCGCCAGCGCCTCGAACACCGGCCCGAGAACCGCGAGGTAGACCGTCGCCACCGCGGCGAGGCCCGCCACGGCCACGGCCACGTTTCGCGCCGAACGCGCCGCAAGGCGGCCCGCCGCGCAACTGCCCAGCCCAGAAAAGAACAGAAAGGACGTGAGCACCACCGCCACCGAGTACACCGGATACGCCAGAAACAGCATGAACCGTTGCATGAACACGATTTCCAGAAACATGTACCCCAGGCCCAGCAGGGCAAAGTACAAGACCACCCAGCGCTTGAGTCCCCGCGCCGCCGGCGCCCGGCCCAGCGCCAGCAGGGGCGCCAGGATAAAGACCACGCTCGCTACGCCTGCCTGGAGCATGGTCGCGATCAGCGCCACGTACCCCCACTCGACAAACGGCGCCCACGCGGCGCCCATCCCCCTCACCAGACGGGGCAGCGACGTCCATTTGAAGAACCGGAAAAAGTACGGGCGCGCATCGGTGGCCGGCCGCACGTAGAACAGGTAGTCCCGGTAGAAATCCTCCGCATGGTCCGACACCAGCGCCTGGGCCGCGCTGTAATACACCGCCCCTTCCGAAAGCACGACGTACCGGTTGGTCTCTTCCTCGAGAATGCCCGGGAAATGGCAGGGATCGAAACTCCGCGCCTGGCAGAATACCCGCACGGCCGCCACGTCGTCAGCCGACAGGGGCGCTTTCGATACCACCAGCGTCGCGCTGTTCAGAGACCGGATCATCACGAGATGCTTGCCCGGCTCGGCGACGCCCTCCCGGCGCAGCGCCTCCACCGCGGTGGCAAAGACCTTGATGGCATCGCGCGGGGGCGACTTCAGCCAGCTGGTGACGACAAACACCCCGCCGGGCGTCAGGCGGCGATAGAACAGCCCGAACGCCTCCACCGTGTACAGATAGCTCTCGTTCAGCGCATGGACCCCGGAGGCCGCCGCCGTAAACGATCCGAACAGCGGCACCTGAATCACGTCGTACTGCCGCTCGTGCGATTGCAGGTATCCCCGGCCCTCCGCGACCACGAGCGTGACGTCCGGCCGCTGGTATAGGCCCCCCGCAAAACCGGAGAATCCGGACGCGACCAGCCCGGCCGCCGCGGGGTCCACCTCCACCGCCGTCACGTGCCGGGCGCCGTGATACAGCGCCGCCAACACGTCCGTGCCGCCGCCCGGTCCGATCACGAGGGTGTCGGGAGCCTCCACCAACCGGTAGGCCACCGTGCCCGTCACATAGTCCAGGAACGCGAACGCCCCGAGGTCGCCCTGAAACCGGTTGATGGGCGACACGGATCCCGCGTCGAAAAACAGTCCGATCTGCTCCGGCAGCGGCCCCAGTTCGCTCATGGGATATGCCGTGATCTCGCCGGGCGTTTCGCGGATCATGTCCGACCGGACCGCGGTGACCGTCGAAAGCGGGCTGAAACGCCGGGCCACGATCTCCGCATCGGGAAAATCCAGGACGTAGGACAGCCCCTTGTATTGGGAGATCCGCACCGGCGTCCATGCCGCCAGGAGCAGCGCAAGCGCCGGCACGAGCACCAGACCGCCCGCCACCGGTCGCCGGACCAGCGCCGCGCGTCCGTCAAGCCCCAACAGCGCCCACGCGATGGTGCACAACCCCGTGAGCGCGCCCAGCACCGGCCAGTCCGCCGGTACGGCCACATACAAAAGCCCGACGGCCAGCAGCGCTCCCGCGCCCGACCCCGCCATGTTCCAGGCATACAACGCGCCGACGGACCGTGACGCCAGGAGGAATGCGCACGTAATACACGTCGAAACGAGAAAGAACGGCACGCTCAGGATCAGGTAGAGCGTGAACAGGTGCAGCATCTGCGCGGGCTGTGTCGCCAGTTCAAAGGTTTCAAACGGCACCTGCTGACTCAGGGCGTAGCTGGCGGGCAGGGCCGCGCTCAAGGCCAGCGCGCCCCACCACAGCACCGTGCGTTCCCGGCCCGCGAGCCGCCCCCTGAACAGCGCCAGAAGCGCCCCGCTCGCCCCGAAACCCAGCATCGCCACGCTGATGACCATGTAGGCGAAATGGTGCCACTGCGCTATGGACAGAATGCGCATCAGCACGATCTGGTACGCGATGCCCGCCGCGCTGATCAGCGCCACGGCCAGCCCGAGCAAGGGCGAAAGGCGCCCCGTCATTCCGCCTCGGCTTGGCCGCGCGTCAGGGGCACAAACCGCACCGGCATCACGCTGCGGCGGCGAAGGGTGCCGTCCTCGAGCTTCTCCACCAGGATCAGGTTCTGCGTCTGGAGCGGCGGCCCCACCGGAATGGCCATGCGCCCCCCCGGCTTGAGCTGCTCGACCAGCGGAGGCGGGATGTGACTCGCCGCCGCCGTCACAATGATCGCGTCAAACGGCGCGTGTTCGGGCCAGCCGAAATAGCCGTCCCCGTGTTTCACTTCGACCGTATCGTACCCCTGTTTCTTGAGCGTATCCGTGGCGCGCTCCGCCAACGGCTTGACGATCTCGATGCTGTAGACTTTGGCGGCGATCTCGGCCAGCACCGCCGCCTGGTACCCCGAACCCGTGCCAATCTCCAGCACCGTATGCTCCGGTTTCAACCCCAGCATCTCCGTCATGTAAGCCACAATGTACGGCTGCGAAATGGTCTGGCCGTGGCCTATCGGCAGGGGACGATCCGCGTAGGCGTCGCCGCGGTCCGGTTCCGGCACGAATTCATGTCGGAGTACCGTGCGCATGGCGTTCAGCACCGTTTCGTTCTTCACTCCCTCGCGCGCCCAGCCCGTTCGCGCGATGTCCTGTTCGACCATCCGCTCGCGCGCCTCTTTCGAGCCGGGCGTGTCTTCCGCCCCCGCGCCCCACACGACCCATATCCCCAGAAGACAGGCGGCCAGAATCCCCGCCCCCCGAACGTGCGATTGCTGTGGCATACCGCGCCTCCTTTCGTTGGTGGACGGCCGGTCGGCCCGGACGCATACGCCATGACAACAGGTCGCAGGGGACCCTGTCAAGAGGGAGGCCGGACCGGTTTGGCAGGGGACCCGGCACCTGCTTCGCACCTTTGCACCGCAAGAACTTAACGCGGTTATAGCGCGTCCCCTGAAGGGATTCAGTGTGAAAATGCAGGAAAACCCGTTATTCCAGCGCAAAAAGGGACGAAACCGCACAGAATTGACGCGTTTGGGCCCTCCGGTGGTGGGCCTGCGTCACAAACGTGGGTTTTAGCCTGCGCGCTGTTCCCAGAACTCCTCTGCGCGGCGGGATAGGGTGGCGCAGCGCAGGGCGATGATGGCATTGGCGCCTCTGACGGTCCACTCCATACCG
>JAAYAQ010000206.1 GCA_012719295.1 Candidatus Hydrogenedentota bacterium
GGATGAGCGTGTTCAAGGTCGACGAGGGAACCTGGGTCGCGGGGTTGTCCATGTCGATATTGTCAAAGGCATACCCCATGTAGTGATAGCTGTTGTCGATCGCGTTCGAGCCCATCCAGCCCTCGGCGCAATCCACCGCGACAATCGGCTCGCCCGTCCAGCGATCCCACAGACTTTCCTGAATGGTATCGCCATACGACATGGAATTCGTATCGGACGGACACACCGCGATCATCGGGTCGGTCCAGTATTCCGGATACAACGTTGCCGGGCGGGGTCCCAGACTCATCACCGGGTCGCCCGTCTCCTGCAGCGCATAGGGAGGCGGTCCGCCGTTGCAGTCATACCGAATCGCCGGCACGCCGATGTAGCAGGGCGGCCACTGTTCGCCTTTCGCCTCATTCGCATACATCTTGAAAATCAGGCCCCACTGCTTGAGGTTGTTCGCGCAGCTCGATCGCCGCGCCGCCTCGCGCGCGCGCGACAGGGCGGGTAACAGAATTGCGGCAAGGATGCCAATGATCGCGATCACGACAAGAAGTTCTATCAGCGTGAAACCTCTCCTCTTCATCTCCTGCTCCTTTCTGCCCCTATTCTTCGAGGTGTGGCATGGAAACCGGTTGCCATGCGGGCAAGATCAAGCTTGCCCTAGTACAAATTGTACACGTTGTATCGAATTATGACAATAGGTCTATTAAACTATTTTTTGCTGAAAACAGGGAGCCGCATGGAGGGACGCCTCCCCTGGCAGGAGGGATGTAGACCGATGGGAATTCCGGGCTGAGAATAAACGGCGGGCAACGAGCGGAGAATCAGCTGATTTCTTTCACGTGCTCCTTGCGAACACGCTTTGTAACTCCTTGATACTGAATATAATAGTGGTCATCGCCGGGGATGACTTTGTCGGCGGGCGAGCTCGTGCCATCGGTAAAATGGACGGTATACTCCCCGCCTGCTCCGGCATCCGCCCGGGCGATTTTCTGGCTCTTTTCCGGCCCGGCTTCCTGCGCGGCCGAGTCCGGGGCAGAGGGGACAGGCGCCGTCTCCCCCTTCTTTTGAGAGGCGGCCAGTTTCCTGGAGGAGCTGTAGAGGTATGCGGGCCGCTCGGAGGACTTGTTGTAGACCTGCCACCAGTGGAGCACGTTGCGCACGTAATTCTGGGTCTCCCGAAACGGCGGAATGCCGCCATACTTTCGCACGTTTTCCGGGCCGGCGTTGTAGCCCGCCAGAGCGAGACGGACATCGCCATTGAACAGGCCCACGAGTTTCGACAGGTACTGCGTTCCGCCGGCGATATTCTGGGCGGGATCGACGATATTCGTGACCCCCATTTCCTTGGCGGTCCCGGGCATGAGTTGCATGAGCCCGCGCGCCCCGGCCGACGAAACGGCATTGGGATCCCCGTTGCTCTCCACGCGGATCACGGCGTAGATCAGGCTCTCCTGCAGGCCGTACTGGCGCGCGTATTCAGCCACCAGGCTTTCAATGGCCGATTGATTGTATTCGGTGGGAGACGTGTAGCGCTTGTATTTCTTGGCAACGACGATCGGCTCGTAATCGATGTGGATTTCTGTATAGCCCGGGGCGCCGCGATACTTGCCGAGTTTGTTGGTCAGCGTGAGGACGCCGTCCGCATTGACGAAGGCCCGGAGCTGCTCGCCGGCACGACGGCGCTGGATGGCTTCGCGCCGCGACTCCATCTCTTTGATGAGTTCGTCGCGGGTTGTCGGATCGACATTGCCAATGACAGGCGTATCGCCGCCGGCGGCCCCGCTCGCAAACATCAGCGCCGTGAGTCCGGCCCATACGGCCGCTTTAACCCCGAGAAGGTGCTGCATCCAGTTGCCCCATAATCCCTTCCACTATCCCTGTCCAGAGTATACTGAACGCACGGGAGATTTGGCAACCGCACGCCTGGCCCTCGAACGGGGCC
>JAAYAQ010000207.1 GCA_012719295.1 Candidatus Hydrogenedentota bacterium
CGGCGGCCGCGGCGGTGTCTTCGGCCAGCATCGGCGGCGTTGCCGCGGGCATCGGCGGTTCGCCTTGCGCGGCGTCCTGGCGGCCCGTCTCGGTTTCCGTGAGCGCCCAGGGATTGAGCAGGAGCCCGGGCCGTTCGAGCATGGTTCCGGGGTATTTCCGGGCATATTTGCGGTCGAGGATGTACTGGTACTCGTCTCCGATGGCGCGCTCCGAGGTGTAAACCGACAGGGTGGGCGGCACGTAACTCGCGCCGGGGCTTTCGACCGGAATGCTCAGGCGCGCGAATTCGGAGAAGACCGGGACGAACCGGGTGGCCACCACGTGGACGCGCGTGACGGGCGATGCGTTCGCTACTGAAATCCGGATCGCGTCGTCCGCGGGTTCGATGGCCGTGACCTGGACGGGTGCGGCGTTAATCTGCTGGAGGCGGCGGAACGCGCCCATGGCATGACCGAGACGCACCTCGCCTTTCGTGACGCGCACCGCAATGTAATGGGGCAGCTGTTTGAGGGTCAGCTCGTAGTCGCCCGGTTCAAGCCCGGCGATCGCGATACACCCGTTTTCGATGCTGAGGGCGGCGAAACGGTCGGCCTGGTAGCCGCCGCGCAACTCGAGGAGGGCCAGTTCGGCCCGATTGGGCGCGTCGGCGTCGCCGGTGTAGGGCAGATAGAGGGTCTGGCCGGAAACGCCCTGGAGGATGGACGGGTAGGCCGCGGCGCTGCCGGTCAGTTTCCACATGCGCGTTGCGCCGTCGGGCGAGGCCACCTGGAGCCAGTCGATGCCGGCGAGGGCGCCGAGCCGTGCGCGGCCGGCGGCATCCGTCTGGAGCGACAGCGTGACGGTGTCTCTGAAATCGCGGTGTTTCAGCTCGAGGGTGAGGGGGCGTCCGTTCTTTGCTTCGCCGGTAATTCCGAAGAGCTCGAGGAGGTATTCGCCGGCGTGTCTGGTCAGGAAGACGCATTCGGTATTGTGCGTCATGTTGATCTGGTTGATGGCGACGGTTTGGGTTGCGGCGAGATCGACGCGCTCGGGGCTGGTCAGTGGTTTTACTTTGGCGGTGAGGGAGAAGACGATCTGTGACAGGCCCTCGGGCACGCGGAATTCGTGGACGGACAGGCGGTCTTCAAACAGCTCGAAGTCCGGCACCTCGCGGGTCGAGGCGATGCCCTCATTGCTGGTGGAGGTGATGACGAGTTTGGGTTCTTCGAGCACGGAGAGCGTCACGGGGACGCCGTTCAGGTACAGCGCCGGGCGGACACCCACGCGGGCCGCGCCACCCTGGCGGAGCGATTCGCGCTCGATGAGGAATCCCGCCGACAGCGTGTACGCTTCGCCCTGGTGGCTGAACCGGGCGAGGTCCGAGAAGGCGCCGTCGGACAGCACGAGCACCTCTTCCCGGGGCTCGGTGCTGAACGGGAGGGTGATCTGCCCCTCTTCGTCGGCCTTGAATTCGTGTCCGGCCATCCAGATGGAGGGGGTGTTTACTTGCGCGCCGTTCTCGTCAAGCACGGTGAAGACCTGTCCGGCGGTGCTGGTGCGCGAGAGACAGGTCAGGGCGCCCTTGCGGATGATTGCGCGGCTGCTTTTGCCGTTTCCGATGAGTTCGATGACGTAGACGCCGCGGCGGCCGATGCCCGGGAATTCCAGGGTGCGCAGGACTTTGCGGTAGGGGGGATCTTCGCTGGTGTAGACCTGTTCCTCGTTGGCAACGAGCCCGTCGAGGTCGATGTCGGTGTTGATTTCGCGCTGGTACCGGCGGTAGAAGGCGTCGGTGTTCACTTCGAATACGCGTGCGATGAGCGTGCCGGTGTTCTTGGTCCACACCTTTATGCTGGCCGGGTCGCCGGCGCCGAACTGCTCCTTGTTAGTGGGGTCGAACTGGATCTCCACACGTTCCTTGAGCTGCTGGAAGTCGCCGGGGGTCAGCCACGCGGCCCAGGTTTCCAGATCGCCGATGCCGTGGAGGATCTTCGTCTCGGCGAAGACGCGTTTCAGGTAGCGTTCATCGAGAAATTCGGCGTAGGGCTGGTGTGACTCTTCCGTGATGAAGAAATGCTCGAGGTAATCGCGCACGAGTTTCTGATCGTCCCGGATGGGCGGCAAACCTCCACAGGTGAGTTCGAGATCCGCGGCGAAATTCCGGTTTTCGGGCCGTTTCATGAAGTCGCGACTGATGTAGGGCACGTTTCGGGGAAGCCGGAGATAGGCCATGAATCGGTTCTTGTCGCGCACGCCCAGGGTGCGATCGAGGAGCAGGCGGTGGTACAGCACGCAGGCCTTCAGGGAGTTGCCGGCGGGGTTCAGGCGGCCCGTAAAGGCCTCGAGGCGGTCGAGCCAGGCCTGTTTGGCGGCCGGATCGGCCGGCCAGTTCTCGTCGGCGCCCGGCGCGAGTTTCGCGAGGTAGACGGCCACGAAGTCACCGTTGTTGAGGAGGTCGGGCCGGAGGGCGAGCAGCTCATCGAGCTGGGCGAGGAGGAGGTTTTGGTGGATGGGCAGCGAGCCGAACCCACCGCTGCCTTCGGCCTGAAGCTCGGCGAACACCAGGCGCGGCAGATGCTCGATATCGGGCCGCGTGAGCCGGGCGAGGCATTCGCGCAGGGCCTGGCCGCTGAGTTCCTGTTCGCAGAGCCAGTCAAGGGCGGCGTCCTCGAATCCGTCCAGGCGGCCGTCGTGGACGGCGAGTGCCCGCTGGGTCAGCGTGGCGCGGGAGATGAGCGCGGGATCGAGCGCCGTGGGCAGGCCCGATGCCGCGCCCGCCGTTTCGCGTTCATGGTTGAACTGGAGACCGAGCTTCTGGCGCAGGTATTCCAGGGTGAGCTCGGGCTGTGCGCCGTAGCGCAGGAGGGCCTGCCGGTTGCGCATTTCATTGAGTCCGGGAGAGTTCTCGTCCATCCGATGCCAGGCCTGGAGGACGGTGTCGGCCTCGTCGAGCCTGCCGGTGTTCTGGTAGTGCAGACAATGGAAGAAGAAATAATCCCGGGTACCCGGCACGAGTTCAGTGAGCACCTCTTCGCGGTTCTCGGCCAGCGCGAAGCGTTCGAGGAAATCGAGGTCCTGCGCAGCGGTACCCCAGGCGGTAAGCATCGCAACGCACAGCAGCGCATACTTCGTGATCCGGCCCGGTTGCGTCTTCATTGTCTTGCCTCCCATGATCGACCCGCATCAAGTACCGGCCTATTCTCTTCCGAATCCGCGCGAGATTCCACCCGGTATGGGCGCCGTGGGGAACCGGCACGCGGCGTTCCGACTCCTATGACCCCATCGGAGGCCGCAGGTTCGAAAGGCAGCTCCCGGTTGTCCTATTGCGGTCGCGGCGGGAATGCAGGGGTTCCCCATACCGGACTCGAGGCTTCCGGCACGAGCCCCCGGGCGTCCCGGCGCCCGGGGCGCCGGCACGGATGGAATACTACTTCGCCAGGCGGAAATAGGAGCGGGTCACGATGCCCGAAGCCAGTTCCCGCGCCTCGATCGTCCACATGCCCGGCGTGTCGTTGACGGCCGGTGTGAGGGTGATGGACAGCTGACCGTCCGGGGCGCCGTAGTAGCCGCTGAATTCGGCGCGTTTTCCGTCCGGGTCGCGGATGTCGATCTCGAGGGGGATGACGGCATTCACGGGCGCGCCGGTTTCGTCCGCCACGGTGACCGAGACGGGCAGGTCCTGGCCGGGGACCGCCTCGGCCGGGGCCTCGAGGAGCACCGCGTGGATGGCGCTTCCGGTAATCAGCCAGAGGCGGCCGCCGCCCGGTTCGAGCTCGACAGGAATGCGGAGCGTGCTGCCGTCGCGTTCCACGGCCACCGGACGGTGCTCCAGGAGGTCATAGACGAACCCGGCCGTGCGGTTGACGGTGAACTGGGCGCTTGCGGGCAGGCCGTTTTCCATGACCAGGCCGTGGTGCCCCACATACGGGCCGAATTCGCGGCGGTCGTTGATCGCGAAGATGTAGTCCGACTGGCCGTACGCGCGGCGGTAGGGCAGGGCTTCGGCCAGCGAGGAGTCCACATACGGCCGGTAGCGTTCGCCGAGCTGTTCGCGAAGGAGCTGTGCGCGCTCGAGCAGCGCCTGCTTGTCGGCGGCGGCCTGTTTGGTGCGTTCATAGACGTTCAGAAGCACGTCCGGACGGATCGCGGGGCACAACCGCTCGTCGCCGACGATGAGCCCGCCCGCCTGCTGGAAGGCGAGGACGCGCTCGACCACCGGCGCGGGCAACACGTCGCAATCCGCCATCACGAGGACGCGGAAGCCGTCCAGCCCGGTTTTCATGATGGTCTCTTCATAGACGATTTCGGGTTGCAGGCGGGCGTAGAGCAGCACATGGTAGGCGTCGCCGCCCCAGGAACCGCCCCAGCCGTAAGTGCCCCGGCCGGCGAACATGGCGGAGGTGAAACTCTCGAGGAACGCGACGTCGGCGGGCGCGGCGGGCACCTGGAGCAGGCTGGGTCCCAGGGGCTGGATCACGCCGGCGATGAGTTCCTTGAGGGCATAGCGGGTTTCCGGGTGGGTGAATCGGTAGACCGAGGCGCCTTCGGTCGGCACCAGCGACTGCCATCCGTGGTACATGATGCCTTTGACGGGGCGGGCCACCTTGGTCCAGAAGGCTTCCTTCAGATGCATGGGGGCGATGGTGATGTAGTTGGCGTCGGGGTCGCGGTCTTCCCAGGGCGACGTGGCGCCGGCGGGGCCGGCCGCTTCCGGGAGGGGCGCGGTCTGCGAGCGGTACCAGATGATCTGGGTCATCTTCATCACATCCTGCCCTTCCGGGCCGCCCTTGGCCATGGCGAAGAGCTCGTCGGCGGTCAGGCCGATGCGGATGGGGTCGGGGTAGCTGTAGGTCCAGTGCGAGAGGAAATCGACGTTGCCTCCGCTGCCCCACAGGGCCGGGACGCGCACGGCCGGGTCGAAGAAGGTCCACAGATCGGAGCGTCCGGTGGATTTCAGGCCGTTGTTGATCGCGGAATGAAATCCGTTCCAGCCGTCGCCCTCGCGCCAGAACCAGCGGAAGAACTGCAGCAGGTCATCGTCGTCGGGGAGTACGCGCGA
>JAAYAQ010000208.1 GCA_012719295.1 Candidatus Hydrogenedentota bacterium
GCCAGATCGCGCACAGAACGGCCGCCTATGTGGTCACGCCCAACATCGACCACGTGTGCCGCCTGCGGCGCAACGCCGAATTCCGGGAAGCCTACGACAAGGCCGGCTTGCGCCTGGCCGACAGCGCCCCGCTGATGTGGTGTGCGAAACTCTTTGGCCAGCCCCTGAAAGAAAAACTCAGCGGTTCCGACCTGGTGCCGCGTGTATCGGCGTACGCCGCGGAGAAAGGCTACCGCGTATTCCTGCTCGGCGCGGCGGAGGGCGTCGCCGACGAGGCCGCACGACGGCTGCGCGAAAAGCACCCTTCCCTGCAGATCGCGGGATGCTTCAGCCCGCCGTTCGGATTTGACCGCGACGCCGTCCAGAGCGCGAAAACCTGTGAACGGGTGCGCGCGGCCCAGGCGGACATCTGTTTTGTGGCCTTTGGTTCCCCCAAACAAGAGACGTGGCTGCTGCACCACGCCCCGGCGATGAACGTCCCGGTGACGTTTGCGGTGGGCGCGGGACTGGATTTCGCGGCCGGGCGCGTGCGGCGGGCGCCGGTCTGGATACAGCGGTCCGGATGCGAGTGGCTGTGGCGCCTGATGCGGGAACCCCAGCGCCTGTGGCGCCGGTATCTGGTAGAGGACAGCTATTTTCTGGTGATTCTGCTCACAGAAATCGGCCGCCGCTTTGGCAGGAGATAACCCGGCGCGCAACTGGAACCCGGGGAGCGGAGCATCCCGGGAAGGAGACGAGCTTGTCACGCAGATTGTGGGCGATCACGTTTATCGCACTGGGCGTACTGGTGGTTCTGGGCCTCGCCGGCGCGGGCGGGTTCTTTCTGTACCGGCAACACCAGACCCGCCAGTGGTTCGCGGAAGCGGAAGCGGCCTTTGAGAAAGGCGATTGGGATACCGCCACCCGCCGGTACGCCTTCTACCTCAACCGGGAGCGCGAAGACACCTCCGCGCTCGAACGGTACGCGGAGGCCAGCCTCCACCAGGAGGGCAATCGCAGGAACGGATTGTCGCAGGCCGCCACGGCCTATCGCCAGATCCTTCATTTTGAGCCCGAGCGGCAGGACATCCAACAGACGCTGTTTGAGCTCCAGAAAAAACTCGGCTCGTGGCACGAGGTCCATTACCTCGCGGGTAGAATGCTCGAGAAAGATCCCGGCAACGTGGAGCTCAAGCATGAACAGGCCCTGGCGCTGTACCGCCTTGCAAAGCGGAACGACGCCGTCACGGCCTACCGCGCGCTGCTCGACGAGGGGATCGCCAAGCCCGAAGCCTATCTGAACCTGGCGCGGCTGCTCCGCGAAACCAACCTCACGGAACAGGCCGACGACGCGCTCAACGCTTTGGCGGAACAACGCCCCGAAGACCCCGCCACGTATGTCGCCCGCTCGGACTACTTCCTTGAAGGGCGGGAGACGGACAAGGCCCGGCAGGAGCTTGAGAAGGCGCTGGCGCTGGCCCCGGACGACCTGGAGGTCGTCATGCTGGAGGCCCGGCTCGCGCTGCTTACCGGCGACGACGAGGTTTCCATCCGTGCGGCGCGCAAAGCCATCGAACGCGATCCCAGCCAGGCCCGCATGTACCTCGTGCTTTCCCAGGCACTTGCCGCGAGCGGCGAGAAGGAAGCCGCGCTGGATGTCCTGCGCAATGTGGATCCCGCCGTGCGCAGAGACAGTCCGGAGCTGTTTATGCAGTTGGCGGAACAGTTGATCAACCTCCAACAGCTGGACGAGGCCCGCGAGACCATTGCGGCGTTTGAAAAGACCTACCCCGATCACCAGTCAACGCTGAGTTACCTCGAGGGCCGGGTGCTTCTGGTGGAAGGCAATGCCGACGCCGCGGCCGACACCCTGGCGGGAGTCATCGAGCAGAATCCCGCCATGTCGCCGGCACGGTTCTTCCTGGCCGTGGCCAACCTTCTGCAGGGAAAGCGCAAGGATGCGCGGGGACATCTGGAGATCTACCTCAAGGAAAATCCCAACGATGAGGGCGCCAAGAGACTGCTCGCGGAAGCCATGGGGGTGCAACCCGATCCGGAACAGCTTCTTCAGGCCGCCCAGGCCGTTCTCGGCAATCAGGAAGCCCGCCCGGACACGCTCGTCTCTTCGGCCCTCGCCCTGCTGGCGTCCGCCCTCCGCCAGGGCGCCGTCGCGTCCCAGGTCCAGACGATCGAGCAACTGTTTACGCGCGCGCTCGAACTGAACCCCAGGGAAACCCGCGCCTATGGGGGCCTCGTCGACACCTACGTGGCCGCGGGCATGCCGGCAAAGGCCCGCGAGACCCTCCAGCGCGCCGAACAGGCCGGCGTGCCTCCCGTAGAACTGGCTCGCGCCAAAGCCAACACCGATCTGGCGGAGGGCCATCCCGAGGCCGCATGGAAGGCCTTCGAGGAGACCCTCGCCGCCAAGCGCCCGTCCGTCGAGGAGGTGCGGCAGTGGTCCCGGTTCTTCTCGCTGCGCGAGCAGCCTGATCTGGCCCGCCGCGCCCTGGCGAACGCGGCGGAAACCCTGACGGGAGAACCGGAACGGGCCGAACTCGCCGTGGAGGGCGTCTCCCTGGAATTGCGGTTGGGGGAAGACGAAGCCGCGATGCGCCTCCTCGGTGCGATCGAGTCACAAGTGGCCGGCCACCCGGCGGCCGAGCGACAGCTCCAGGGCGCAAAGGGGCAGCTGGTCTGGCGCCTGATGGAACAGAACGACGCCCGCAAGATTGAAGAGGCCCGCCAGATACTCATGCAGGGTCCCGACGGCAACCAGAACGACCCCATGCTCCTCACCCTGCAGGGCATCATGGAACTCCGCAACACGCCGCCGGGGTTTGAAAAGGCGGAATCCGCCTTCCAGAAAGCCCTGGAAACCGACGGTGAGAGCGTCGCCGCGCTGATGGGCATGGCGAGCGTAGCCGCCTCGCGGGGCGCCCTGTCCAAAGCCATGGAATTCGCCACGAAAGCCGCCGGCGTCGCCCCCCAATCGGAAGGCATCGACCTGTGGCGGGCCGAACTCCTGTTCCGTATGCAACGGTACCTCGAAGCCCGCGACCTGCTGGAGAACGTCCTGGCCGAACTGCCCGGCAGCCCCGCGGCCCTCGAACTGCTGGTCAACACCTACCTCGCCACCAACCAGCTCCGCGAGGCCGAACGGACCTTGCAGCGCCTGGAATCACGCGTCGGGCCGGATGCAGACCGCGCCGAGATCATCAAGACCCTGCGGGGACGGATCCTGCTTGCGCAAGGAAACGCGTCCGGTGCGGAGGGCGTCTTGAGGACGCAACTGGCGGCCAACCCGGACGATTTCTCCGTCGTTCGCAGCCTGGCCCTCGCGCTGGCGCAGCAGAACCGCGTTGGCGAAGCGGAAACCCTTCTTCGCGATTATGTCGAAGCCCATCAGTCCGACGCCGAGGCCTTCGTGGCGCTCGCGCGGTTCTACCTGGGCATGAACGATCCGGCCAAGGTCGACGCCGCATCCACCGCGCTGACCCGCGCCCTGCTACTCGACAACGATTTCCTGCCCGCGCTCCGGGCCCTGGTGGACGTGCAGGTCCGGCGAGGCAGCCCCGCGGGAATTCTCGCGGCGTGCGACCGCTACCTGGCGCACGACCCGCTCAACGCCGGCGTGCTCTTTGCGAAAGCCTCGGCGCTGAGCCGCGAGCCGGCGCGGGAACAGGAGGCGCTCGGACTCCTCGATCAGGTGATCGCGCAGGAACGCCAGCCGGAATATCTCGCCCTCCGCGGCATGCTGTACCTTCGCGCCAAGAACTACGCGGCCGCATTGAGCGATCTCCGCGCCGCTTCCATGGATAACCCCGACACCTCGGCCGAATTCGATGCCGCGCTCGCCGAAACGTACTGGGGACTGGATGAAAAGGACCTGGCGAGAACCCATTACGAAAGCGCCCTCGAGAAACTACCGGCCGGCGGCCCGGCGCCGCTCTGGCTGAAACGTCTCGAAGAAATCATGGGACAGGAGAACTAGTCCATGACGCAGGAACCGCATGCGCCGGCTGCGTCGGCTCAACCCGCCGCCCCGGGCGCCGCAACCGCCTGGATCCGCTCGCTGTTCGAAGTCAAAGACCTGGTGGTCGTGGCCCTGCTGGTCATCATCTACCGGAACGCCGCTCATGACATCCACCGCGGCTGGACGCTGGTGGATTCCTACTACTCCCACGGGTTCTTGATCCCGTTCGTCTGCCTGTTCTTTGTGTGGCGCGACCGCAAAGTCCTGGCGGCGCTCCCCCGCAAACCCTCGGCATGGGGCTACCCGTGGGTGGCCGCGGCCGCCTTGATGCTGTTCGTCGGGGATTTCCTCGGCTTCGGCGTGCTGACGCACATGTCGCTGATCCCCATGATAACCGGGGCGCTGCTGCTCACCCATGGCGCTGCCCGCACACGCACCCTGTGGTTCCCGATTGCCTTTCTGTTCTTCATGATCCCCATTCCGGCGTCCATCACGCAGAGTTTCGCGCTGAAACTCAAACTCGTCGCAACGGAATCGGCGGTCCAGCTGGCGAATCTGTTCACGCTGCCCATGGTTCGTGAAGGCTCCTACGTGCATTTCGGCGACGACTTTCTCCTGGTGGGCGAAGTGTGCGGCGGGCTCCGCTCCCTGATTGCCCTGCTGGCGCTGGGCGCGTTGATGGCGTACATCAGCAAGACCCGCTGGCTCGCGCGCGTATTTCTGTTTCTGGTGGCGGCCCCGGTCGTGGCCATCCTCACCAACATCCTGCGCATCTTCAGCCTCTGCGTCGTGGGGTATTTCTACGGAAGCACGGTGGCTGCGGGCACGTTCCACGATGTCTCCGGCATCTTGATTTTCCTGATCGCCTTCATCTGCTTCTTCTCTCTCGAAGGGCTGCTGCGCAAGATCCTGCCGGCCAGGGAGAACCCGGAGACCGCGCCATGAAACATTACATCGCCCTGGTGCTTATTCTGGCCCTGATCGCCGCGGGCCATCTGGCAATCCTTAAAGCGCATGCGACCGCAAGCGCCAAGCTGCCCACCGTCGAAACGCTCGACATCCCCGACCAGATTGGCGACTACACCCGGCGGGGCGCCGACGCCGAGATTGAGGACCATGTCAAGCAGGTGCTGGGTACCAGCATGATCCTCATCCGGGACTATGTGGCTCCGCCGCAAAAACATGCCCAGTTGACCGTGGTACACAGCACCTCGCGCCGAAGCCTCCATTTTCCGGAAGTCTGCCTGGTCGGCGGCGGATGGGAAATCATGACCCAGACGACCCATCCCGTCGGCTTCTTCTTCCGGGCCAAGAAACTGGTGCTCGTGAACGGCGACATGCGCCAGCTCGTGCTCTACTGGTTCAAAACCGGCGACGAACTCACCGGCAACTTCTTCGTGAACGCCTACCACTGGGCCAGGGCCCAACTGGCGTTTGGCTCGCCGACCTCGACAATGATCAAGGTGTCCACGGTGCTCCGTCCCGGCCAGAGCGAGGAGCGGGCGTTCGAAACCCTGGAAGATTTCGCCGTCAAGTTCACACCCATCCTGCAGGAACGTATTCCGTAGACGGGGCCGGCGTGCGCCGCCGCATCCAGATACGCTCGGCGGAGCGGTTAGAAAAGGGAGACGTTATGAGGTCCGATTCCAGTTCCCGGAGAATGAGCGTCCTCAGTGTAACGGCGCTCGTGTGCCTGCTGCTCGCGGCGATCCCCGCATGCGGCGGCCGCCGAAGCCAGCAGCAGACCGAACTCGGCCAGACCTTCCTCGGCATCGGGAAGATCGACGAAGCGCGGCAGGCTTTCGACAAAGCCCTGAAGCTGAATCCGCAAAACGCCGACGCCGAACTTGGCATGGCACGGTGTTTCGCGGTTCAGGACAATCTGGAAGAGGCCCTGGCCCACTACCGCAAAGTCGTCGAGCTCGATCCGCCCAGGGAAATCGCCTACGTCGAAGCCGTCCGGATCCTCCTGCGCAAAGAGCGTCGCGACGAGGCCAGGAACCTGGCTATGGACTTCGAGAAGATCAATCCGGAGAAGGGCGGGATACAGCATGCGTTCGTCTTGCAGACCGCGGGCCAGACCGCCGAAGCCATCGCCCTGCTCGAAAACCTGGCCGCAACCTACCCCGCGTCAACGGAGGTGCGCGTCAGTATGGCCACGGCCCAGGCAGCCGCCGGCCAGGACGCCAAGGCCGTCGAAATCCTCGAGGACGTGCTCACGAACATCGACCCCGATTCATTGCCGGCGCGCATGAAACTGGTGGAGGTCTATCAGAAACAGGGGAAGACCGATGAGATTGTCGCCCAGTTTCGCGAAATGGTGAAGCAGGAGCCCGGCGACCTGGGCATCCAGCTCGCGCTGGCGCGCAGCCTCGTCGACAAGAAGGAATACGCCGAAGCAGAGGATATCGCCCGCACCATTCTGCGTGAGATGCCCGAATCGGGCTGGGCCAACTACGTCGTGGGGGCCTGTCTGCTCGCCCGCGAAGAATACGAAAAGGCCGTGATGTACCTCCAGACCGCCGCGCAGGCCCTCCCCGAATCCGAGGTCGTGCGGGAGTATCTGGCCGCGGCCCGAAGCGGAGGCGCCCCCCAGACTCCGGCCGCCCAGCCCGCGCCGTCCACGCCTCCGTCCCCCACGCCGGGTGAAGCCCCCGCGCAGCCGACCGAAGCCGCCCCGTGGCAGACCCTATGGAAACAGGCACGCCTCGATCTGCTGCTCCACCAGGGCGATGCCTTACTGGCCGCGGAGGAACCCAATCTGCGGGAGACGCTTGTGCTGGCCGCGCTCCTGTCGGCCAACCGTCCGCGTGCCCGGCACTTCGCCGAAGGGCTGCCCCAGGACGCGCCGCTGCAGGCCCTGCTGACGGCCCTGGAAAGCCAGGACACCGAAGCGTCTCTCGCCGTATTCGACACCTGGACCGAAACCGACCCGGAGCGCGTCATCCTCCGCGATAATGCGTACGGATTCGCCCTCATGCTCGTGGGCGCCCGGGCCAAGGCCCTTCAGGAGCTTTCCGAGTGCTACGCCGCGGCCCCCGAGAACGCCGTGGCGCTGTTTAATCTCGCCACCATGTACCGGACCGCGCGCTTGCCCGAATACGCCGTGCAGGTTCTGGACAAGCTGCTGGCCCTGTACCCGGACAATCTGAGCGCGCGGCGCATCCTGTTGCGCCTGCTCGTCGATGCCAACGACATGAGCCGCGCCCGCGCCATCGCCGAACTCACCTACCAACTCTACCCCAACGACGCCGAAGCCGTGGTCGACCTCGCCCGCATCTATCGCATCACCGGCGAAGTGGATCTCGCCCAGAACCTCCTGAAAAGCGCCTTGAGCGCCGCCCCCGAAAACGGGCCGCTGCGTATTGCCGAAGCGCGGCTCAACCTCCTGAAAGGCCGGGCGGACGAGGTCCTTGAATCGCTCGAAGGCCGGGCATTCGATGCCGTGGAGCTGGCCGCCGCCGGCGAAAGCCTGCGGGCCTTTGCCCTCGCGGAAAAAGGCGACTGGCCCGCCGTGACGGCCAGTTGTGAATCCCTCCCCCCCGAACGACGGTCGCCCGGCCTCCATCTGCTGTTTGCCGCCGCCCGCCTCCACGAGGGTAAACCCGATGCCGCCCTCGCCGCGCTCGACCAGGCCGGGCAGCTGCCATGGGAACGCATCAATGGCGCCTTGCCCCTTCTGGCCGCACTCGGGAAACGTGACGCTCCGGACGAAGCCCGGGAACTCGTCAGCCGGCTCACGTCCTCCCCGGAGACGCTCGCCCAGTATGCGCACGGCGTGGCGTGCCTGGCCGAGTCCACGCCCGACTGCGCGCTGGCGCCGTTGGAAAAAGTCAATGCAGCGGCGCCCAACTCGCCCGCGCTCACGGTCCTGATGCTGGACGCGCTGGCAAGCGCCATCCGCGTCGACGACCCCGCGCAGAAAGCGAGGGACCTGGCTCAGCAGGCGCCAAACGATCCGCGCACCTGGCTGGCCCTGGCCACGTTCTGCCGCGTCAAGAAGGACGCCAACGGCGAGAGCTCCGCGATCCAGAAAGCCCTCGAACTCGATGCAAACAACGCGGCAGCGTGGCTGCTTCAGGCGCGGTATCTCGAGAGCAGCGGCGACAAGGCCGGGGCGATCGCGGCGTATGAACGCGTGCTCGCGGCGCGTCCCGGCGATCCCGTCGTCGGCAACAACCTGGCATATCTGATGCTCGAGACGGACGGCGATCCGCAACGCGCCCTCGAACTCGCGCAGGCCGCCATGAACGCGGCCCAGGACAATCCGGCCATCCAGCCCAATGTCCTGCATACCCTGGGACTCGCGGAACTGCGCGCGAAAAAGCTCGACGACGCCGAGAAACACCTCGGGCTCGCGCTGCAGATGCGGCCCGGCGACCCCACCCTCCTCCTGGATTTCGGCGCTCTCCTGCTCGAGAAAGGCGATACCGAAACCGGACAACGGCACGTCCGACTGGCGATTGAATATGCCGAGCGGCTGGGCCTCACGTTCCCGCGCAAGGAAGAAGCTCAACGGCTGGCGGGAACCGAGTCGTCGTGAACCTCCCCGCCCCGGCGGGACCAGACTCAACACCGGGCCGTCCCATGGCGGGACGGCCCGGTTTCGATGTTGCCTTTCGCTGAAGAGTGTTTTCCCGGCTCAGCGCACGTCGTACAGTTCCCCGAAAATCCAGGGGAGCGGCGTGCCGTCCGCTTTTTCCACGACGTACCGCAGTTCCCGCAAACCCGTGCCGGAGAGCACCACCGGATCCGCGTAGTACGGAGCGCTTTCGCCGGGCCTGGTTCCGTCCAGCGAATACCGCGCGCGCAGGCCCTCCGGCACGGCGATAGACACGCGCGTTTCGGCGGCACAGGCGCCGCCTTTCGGCGCGACCGCGACGCCCGCCAGCTCGGGAACCACCGCCGTTGCGATTTCAAGGCCGTCAATGCGGGCCTCGAACGGCCCCGCGCCGCCGTGGCTGTCGTACGCGGCCATAATCCGGCGAATGGTTTTCCCGGCGTGCCGGCCCAGGGGCGCGACAAGCTGCCGCCATTCGCCCGCTGCCCCCTTGGGTGTGCCGGGATGCATGTTCCCGCCATCGATGGTCTTGGTGCCGGAATCGCGCAGAGTCGAGCCGTCGTCAAAAAACATATCCACGGCCACAAATCGTCCCGCCTCGTTTACGGGCAGAAACCAGTAGCGCAGCTGCGTATCCGAATAGACCCGCAACGGCTCCTCAAAGAGGGCGAAGTAGATGTAACTGTGCTCCGCATCGCGGGCCTCGCCCGCCACCCGGAGCGCCATCGTACCGCCGTGCGCCGTGCCTTCGGCGGGAGCGCACTGCCCCGCTTCAACGCCGCGCTGCCCGCCGCCTTCGGCGGCCAGGGTGGTCATGAGGCCTTGCGGATCCCCCGTTTCCCATCCCGTGGACAGGTTTCCCGGCTCGAACGATGCCGGACGCCGCGATACGCTGCTGGCGAGGCTGTACGCACGTTCCCCGATGGCGTTCTCCACCTTGAATTCCCCGCTCAAGGCGGCGTTGGCGATCAGCTCGGCTTTCGCGCACGCGCCCGCAATGGCCACATGCGGCTCGAGCGCATGGTGAAATACGGCATTCTCCAGACGGAACGCGCCGGTGGTGCACGTCATCCCGCCGCTGATGCTGTTCAGCTGCTGGATCAGAACGCTGCCCGGCCCGCCGAACTGGCCGCTGCAGTTGCCCGCCCACATCTGCGAGGTGAAAAAACGGGCCCGTCCCGTGAAACTGTCTTCAGCGATGATCGCGCCCACCTCATACTTGCCCAGCGGCACCAGTTGCGCCAGGAGAAAATCGAGCCCTTCCCCGCCGCACGCGCTCAGCACCGCGCACCGGCTGCCGGTATCGGTTCCATGCATGAGGATGCGCGCATTACTGCCGCCTTCGTCGTCGCGGAAGGCAATGCCGTCGTAGGCGGCATAGAGGAACGTGCGATAGATGTGCTCCCGCGCGCATCGGCCAAACACCATCGCCTCCAGATGCCCGCGCTGCTGATCGATGATCGCGTCGAAGGTATCCCTGGCGTACTCCGGCCGGGGCAGGCCGCTGGGCAGGCGCAGACCATAATGCGGGTTCATCTGCACGTCAACCACCCAGCCCTCGCCCGCGCTCTTGCTCACAAACAGCCCCCGTTTCAGAAACGCGCCCCCCAGATAGCTGATGTAATGGCTTTCGCTGGGATGCGTCCAGAAATCCACCCCCTGCCAGGCGTTCGAGATCGTCACGTTGATAAGCCAGCACGCCGGACCCAGCGAACGCACCGCCCACGGATACGGTGTGAGGTCGAGCAGGTTCTGTTCCGGGTACCAGATCGTCAGCCCCCGCAGACCCGATTTCCCCGACAACGTCAGAAACGGCGTGCCGTTCTCGTCGCCCTGCCCCCCCACCGGCATAAGCACCGACCCGCCGGACTGCGTGTGGTGCGGCACGTCGAAACAACCGCGCAGCTCCACGCCGGGCGGAACCGTCAACGACCCGCGGAACCGGTAGTACCCCGCGGGGACATATACCGTCGCGCCGCCCAGCCGTTCCGCGGCAGCCAGCGCCGCCTGAAACGCGCCGGTGTTGTCGTCGAGATCCGGCCCGGCCCCGTGCTCGGTCACCATCACCACCTCGCGGCTCCCCGGCGCGGGGACCGGCGGCGCGGGCGGCCGCGAGACGTCCGGCACGTCGAAGACCATCGCGCGATGGGCCATCATCACATCCGCCCCGGACGCGGCGTTCTCAACATCCGGCTGGCCCGCAAACGTATTGCCGAGAAGCCGCGCGCGGCTCACCCGCTCACGCAGTTTCACATGAGTCGAAGGGCTCTGAAACCCGCATCCCAGCAGCGACACCGCCCCGGCCGCCGCTTCGACGCCGGACGTGCCCCAGGTCTCAAACACGCAGTTCTGAAACGTCAGCGTGCCGTCGCCTTCCAGCAACACCCCGTGCCCCTCCGGACTGGCAAACGTACACGCGTTGAACTGCGAAACGGTATCAAACGCTTCGGTCGCGTACAGGGCATGCCGGGCCCCGTCAAACCGGCACCCGACGGCGGCAAGGCCGATGCCATTCAGTTCCTCAAGATGGACGGCCGTCGTGCAATCTTCCAGCGCGCTCCCGTACAACACGGCGTTAGTCGTGCCCTGCGCGCCCTGCCGGATCACCAGACCCCGCTGGCAACCTTCAATGTGGACTCCATACAGGTATTCCCAGTCGCTGCGCCCCATGTCGATACCCGTGGCCTCGCGGGCAACATGCGACCGCAGGCTGGTTTCCGCGGCCCCGCCCTTCGGGCTGCCGGGCAGGCCCGACTCGATCCACCACCGGGGACTGATGTCGATGTCGATCACGCGGCCGATGTCCGTGCACGAATCGATAAACACGCCCGTCTCGAGCGCGGTCATGTACACGTTCTTCAACGTGTGCAGCTCGTTCGCTTCCGGGCCCGTCTTGAATCCCCGATAGACATTCACCAGCGTCACGTTGTGCAGCGTGTAGTTGTCGACCCCCGCCTCCGGCGTGGTTTCAATGGTCCAGGGATACGGCGCGATGGCCTCCGGCTCCTGTTCGGGATACCAGATCGACAGCTCCCGCAACCCCGACCCGCATTGCATGACAATTGCCGATTCACCTTCGGCATCGCCGCGGTGCTCGACAGGCATCAGGACCGTGCCCACCACGCCCGCCTTGTCCGGCGCCTGCCACTCCCCGCGCAGCGTTACGGCGTTTTTCAGCACCAGGTGCCCTTTGAGGAGATAGCGGCCCTCCGGAAGGAACACCGTGCCGCCACCCCGGCCGGCCACCGCGTCGATCGCCCCCTGAATCGCCGCCGTCGCGTCCACCTCCGCGCTCCCGGGCGGCTCAACCACCGCCGACGCAATGACCCGATCCTCAACGGGGTATTTCGTATCGATTACGCGGATCCCCTCCGCCCCCCAGGCCGTGCCCCAAAGCAGGCAAACCGCCCACAGACAAGCCGCCATCCCTGAATACCGTCCCATGATTCGGAATCTCCCTTCCGCGTTAGAATGGAATCGATCCGCGCCGTCAACCGTTGTACCACAAGGCCGCGCCCGGATCGACAGAGACGATCCCGCCGGCCCGCGCGGTTGATATTGCGCGCATGGCGGCCCACAATACCCCGCAACA
>JAAYAQ010000209.1 GCA_012719295.1 Candidatus Hydrogenedentota bacterium
CCGGCATACGGCGGGCGCACGATTTCCTTCTTGGGCTTGCCGCGTTTGATCTGGCTGAGCGCCTTTGCCAGGCGCTCACTCGATGCGCCCGGCAGCCCCTCGAGACTCGCCACTCCGTCATGAACCACGTTCACCACCGCGGGCTCGGTCAGCAGGGGCATGAGCCACCGCTCCAGCTCGTTTTCAAGAATCCCGCCCAGCAGAAACTCCTCGGGCAGGGGCTGGCTGCCGCTTTTCAACACGCGCAGCATCTGCTGCGACTCCGTCAGGAAGCGTTCCCATCCCGGAAGCCAGGCGTCCAGCGCCTCCCCCGCGCGGTCGGGAATGGTCAGGGTGAGCAGCATGCCGTTCTTCTCGGCAAGGCATTCGACCGTTCCCCCGTGAAGTTCCTGAACGCCCCGGCGGATAGAGGCAAGATAGACCGTCTCGCCCGCGGCGCATTGGGTGCCCTCCATTTCGATCATGGTGGCGACTTGGCGCGCGCGGGCATCATAGTCCGCCATGAACGCCAGCCGGCCGCCGCGGGGCAGCACCATGAAGGCATGCTGAACCGCGCCGTACCAGGCTCTGGCAAGCGCCGGCCGTGTCACGACAACCGGCGGAATCTCCCGCTCCGCGAATACGTCCACCGCGATGGCACGCTCCGCCGCCTCGGGCGTGTTCAGGGAGACGGCATCGCGGATGGTGCGCAGAAAATCCGCGGGGCCGGGCTGCGCAGGGCCGTCAAGCAGGGCAAGACAGGCCTCCGCCTGAGCACAGGCGCCGGTCCAAAGCTCCCCGGTCTCTGCTCTGCTGTCTTGAGCGGCCTGGTACTCCTTAATCGCCCGATTCAGTTTCGATACGTGTTCGACAAGCGGACCGAGGCTCTCGTCTGAGGGTCCCGGTTCGCGCATGCCCTGCATCCGCAGTTCCAGCCCTGACGGCGTACGGCGGATCCGGCCCCCGCGGGTCGCGACGGTCCAGCGCTCACAGAGCGTCTCGAACGTCACGGGGAGGTCGCCTCCGACGCGCAGGCGCTCGGGAAACGCGCCCGGGCCATCCAGGGCCAGGGTAATCCGCGGGATTCCGTCTTCCTCAAACATCTCCGCCAGGAGCACCGCGTCTTCGTAGAGCTGCACGCCGTCCAGCAGCGTCACCAGGCAGGCCCACGCCTGCGCGGGGTCGCACACGCAGGACGGCACAGCATTCGTCACGATGACGCACCGGTCGTTTTCGAGGCGTTCGGCGTGTCCGTTCAGCCATGCGGCCGGGTCGCAGGTCTCATACACCGGCGGGCGGAACAGGTCGAGATAGAGCCGGGCGGACGCAAGCGGTTTCAGAACGTCCGCACACGCCTCAGACGGACCGGCGGCTTCGAGGCTTCGCGCCGCAAGCAATTCGCGAACCCGCGCGATCGCCGGTTCGATCAGAGTGGCTGTCGTATCCATGGCACGGCTCAGTGTACGGATCCCCTCCACGCCTTTCCAGCGCGTTTTTGCATGCCGCGCCTCAAAGGCTTAGAGTATCGGTCAATACAACAGCCATTCCATGCGGAGGGAGTCACCATGGAAATCTACGGAAAGAAGTACAGCACGAAAGAACTGCGCACGCGCGTGGGCAACATGGACCAGATTGCGGGCATCCGGACCGTGCAGCTGGATGACGGCAATGAACGGCCGACCCGCGCGGCGATCATTCATACCGGAGCGGGACTCGAGCTCACCGTGCTCCTGGACCGGTGCCTCGACATCTCCGCCGCGTCCTTCAACGGCAAAGCCATGGGATGGCGCTCCACCACCGGCGATGTGGCCCCGCAGTATTACGAGGCCGAATGGCTCCGGTGGCTGCGCAGTTATTTCGGCGGGCTGGTCACGACCTGCGGCCTGATGAACGTGGGCGCTCCGGACGATGCCAGCGCGCTCCTGGGTACCGGCCTCCACGGCCGCATCGGCAACACCCCCGCAAAGAACATCAAGATCACCCAGGAATGGCAGGGGAACGACTACGTCCTGAGCGTCTCGGGCACCATGCGTGAGACGGTCGTCTTCGGCGAGAATCTGACCCTGACGCGCACCGTATCGACCCGGCTCGGTGAAAAACGGTTCTGGATTCACGATGTCGTGACCAACGACGGATTCAAACCGGCGAAGTACATGCTGCTCTACCACTGCAACATCGGATGGCCGGTGGTGGACCGGGGTTCCGAGATCATCGCGCCCAGCAGGCACATTGCCCCGCGCGACGCCGAGGCCGAGGCCGGAAGACAGGACTGGTACAAGCTCGATCCGCCCACCCACGGTTACAAAGAGAAGGTCTATTACCACGACATGGCGGCCGATCCCCGCGGCAACGTCACGGCGGCCATTGTCAACAGCGGGTTCAAGGGCAAGGGCGAAGGCTTCGGCGTATACCTGAAGTACAACAAGAAGGAACTGCCCCGCTTCGCCGAGTGGAAACAGATGGGCGAGCAGGATTACGTCGTTGGCTTCGAACCCTGCAATTGCGGCGTCGAGGGCCGCGCCGTCGACGACAAACAGGGCCTTCTGCATTCGCTCCGGCCCGGCCAGAGCCAGAACGTGCACCTTGAATTCGGCGCGTTGACCAGCGCCAAAGAAGTTGCGGCCCTTCGGAAGGCTTGCAGTAAGGTCAAAACGGAAATCGTCGACAGCTACACGCGGTTCGTCAAGAAACCCCGGTAGCCGTCCCGTGCTGGATACCTGGAGCGCCTCCCCCCTCGGTTTCGGGGGAGGCGCGCTCCTTGTGCCCCGCTCAGCGGGTGTTCGTGGCCGCAACCGCAGCCGGCGCGTCTCCGAACAGGCCTTCGAGGGCACGGGCCGCCCGCGCGCGCGACCAGTTCCATGTGCGCCAGCCGTCGTCCTCGCGCCTGTGCCATTGCCGCATCAATCCCTCGCGGACGGTGTCGGCGTCGCGCTCCCCCAGTCTGTCCAGCCCGGCCACGAGCGCCGGGACGGCATCGGCCCCCAGAGAGACCGCGTACCGCGCGTCAAAGGGCTCTCCTGCGGCGACGCGGCCGAGATTCCACGACACGATGACACCGCACGGGTTCATGGCGTAAAACGCCACCACGAACACCAGTCCGCTCAGGACCATGCCCACCGTAAACCGCTTTACGCGCCCCCACAGCGCCGTTACGGCGAACCATGCCAGCGAGAAGCCGATCCACACCATGAAGGCCGTGGAATAGAAGCGCAGCTGGGTCAATCCATACGCCTCGACGTATAGCTGCATGCGCATCAGGGCGCTGACCATGATCACCGCCACCAGCAGCAGCATGAGCACCGACAAGAGCCGGCAGACCGTCTTCTCGCGCGGCTTTCCTCCGCGGGACAGCCAATGAAAGAAGTACTGCAGGAGCAGCGTCAAGACGGTCACCGCGCAGAGTTCAAAGAAGCCGCGCCGCGCATACTCGGAGTAGGTGAGCTCGGCAACGGACTCGATCCGCCCGCTTCCCCCGAAGAAGTACTGGAACTGCACCGCCACGAAGGCCAGGAACAGTGCATCCACCGCACCGAACACGATTGCCGCCTCGATCCCGCCGGTCTGGATGTCCCGAAGCGCCTCGTCGTCCGGCAGGTAACGCGCAATCCCGGAGACCATCGCGCAGAGCAGTCCCGCGGCAAGGTATGCACTCAACGCGAACGCGGCTGCATGGCGCGGCAGAAACTCCAGGTCAAACGTAAACGTCCTGGTTATCAGGTCGCCGAACGCGCGATCCGCCGAGGCAAACAGCAGCGTAAACACGGCAAGGATCGGAACCGCCAGCAGCACGCCCCGCAACAGGGCGGCGAGCCAGGGTTTCCGCAAGGCGTCTACCCGCCATTTTCGCGGGTCGGCCGCGGTCAGTGCGCGCCACCCCCCGAAGAGAATCCTGGCGGCACCGCGCAATAGCGCTCCGAAATACTCAAGAAATGATGCGAAAGCCGGGGCGAACCCTCCAACAACACCGGCGGCCAGGGCCGCGCACACCAGAAAACAGCCTGCCGCAAGCCACTTCAGGTACACGCTGTCCCGCCAGGCCAGACAGAGCCCGAACGCGGCGCCCGTGCTCAGGAAAGCGGCGGCCCAGACCGGCAGCCGCCGTTGACGCCAGTACAGCAGCCCCGCCGCACACGCCAGAGCCGCCACGGCCCACACGGCGGCATTCAGTCCGTAAGGCAGGGCGCGCAGCAGGATGTCGCCGAGCACCCCCAGGACGAGCGCGGCGAAAAGCACGCGGCCCAGCCACACGTCAGGCTGCTCTCCCGCGCTCATTCCATCCGGCGCCGCATGGAAATCCGTGTCTGCCGGTAGCATCCTCTCCCCCTCCTCATCCCTGTCCGCAACGGCCCCCGCGAAACCAGAACCCTGCGCCATACAAAGCGCGCGAGACCGTTCACTTCTTTCTGACCGCCTTGATCAGCGCTTCCATGTGGTTCAGGTAATGTTCGAGCGCTTTGCGTCCCTTGGGCGTAATCCGAAACTCGGTCTTTGGCATCCTCCCCTGGAACGATTTTGTGCACTGGATGTACTCGGCTTCTTCCAGTTTGCGGGCATGGACGCTCAGGTTGCCGTCGCTGGTCCCGATCAGCTTTTTGAGCTCTTTGAACGTCAGGCAATCATTCACGGCCAGCGCGCTCACGATTGCGAGCCGGATCCGTTCGTGGATGATGCGCTCCATCGGCTCCGAAATGCCCCGGCGCTCCGGACCCTGGATGGCCTTACGCAGCATTGAGGTTCTGTCGCCGGCGCCCCCCGCTTCTTCTGCCGCGTTCTGTCTCGCCATCTTCCGTCTCCCGATACCGACGGATCAGCCGCCGTGCCGCAGAGCAATGATTACGCCAAAAACGATGTGGAGGCCGCCAAACCCGGCGGCGAGAAAGAGGTCGCCTGCCGTCACGGGGCCAAGCACCTCAAAAGCGCCGTACTCCGGCAACGCCGTTAAACTGCCCGCGAGCGCCATGAAACACATCCCCATCAGGGGCACCACACGAACAGAGAAGGCGCCCCCGGTCACGCATCCCGCGCCGTACAGGAGCAGCCACGTGAACGGCAACAGGCGCCATAACCCTTCGTGCGCGAAAACGACGGTCAACAACGCGCCCGCAAGAATCGGCGGCGCCAGACTCAGCGCAAACCGGCGACCCGGCCCCATCCACAGGGATTCCCGGTTCCGCCTGGCTTTGAGGGTCATCGTCACGGCCCCGGCCGTAACGCTCCCGCCCGCGACGGCCAGCCAGGTGCCGAGCCACGACGCTCCCGGCCTCGTGGCCCAATAACTTCCGGCGAGCGCCAGCAGCCCCATCCCGATCAGCCCCCGCCCGGGAACCGACGTGAACGACGACGACCGGGTCATGGCCTCGCGTATGAAGGCCAGATTGTCCATCGCCCGCGCGTGAAGCTGTATGGGCGCGCAGGCGTCCGGGGACTCTTTGCGTTCCGTGCTCATCGTACTGCAAGTATATCCGAATTCCTTGCGTTTGACAAGTACTTTATATCCGAAAGTAAAGCCGGGTTCCGCCCAATCACCAGGCACGCACCTTGTCAGGGAAACACCGGAACAGGTTCCGCACGCCGCCGTGATCCCACGGGCTTTCGGCAAAACTGGCTTCCAGGCAACCCCTGTCACACGGCAGTGATCCCGCCCGCACCAGGACGGCACCGTGCATGAGGCGACTCAGGGCAGATCGCGCCAGAGGTTCCCCAGATAGACTGTTTGCGCTGTTCCGGGGGCGGCCAGGAGATGCATGAGCGGTTCGCGAAGGTCCGGCGCCATGACGAGCGCGTTCAACTCGGTGGAAGGCACAAACCGGACCCGGTTCAAACGGAGGTCGTCCCCCTTCCGCAGACTTCCGCCCAGGAGGGTGCACCAGAAGCCGATGTTCACGATATGGCGATGGCGGTCCGGGGGGAGGCTGTCGTACACCAGCGCGACATCGCCCACCGCGACGTCCAGTCCGGTTTCCTCCAACACTTCCCGTCTGAGTGCGTCCGCCAGGGACTCGCCGTAGTCCACGCCGCCGCCCGGAAGAAGCCAGTACCTCCGCCCGGCCTTTTCGTGCTCGACCAGGAGAAGGGCGTCTTCGTTGGGCAGGAGCGCGGCCACCCGAATCCGGGGTCCCAAACCGTGTCTATCCGTTTCGGTCATACGATGTAATCGGCGATTTGCCGCCGCAAGGCCGCGTCGACCTCGGCCTCCAGAACCACAACGTTGTCTTCGTAATCCTGTTGAATGACGCGCCCGCAATCGTGAATGCGCGCCACCACGCCTCCCTTGTGCTGGGGAATGCGCAAGCGCACACGGGAGCGTTGCGGCGTCAGGTTCGCATCGATGGCGCGAAGCAGTTCCTCGATGCCCTGGCCGGTCCGGGCGGAAACCCGCACGCCGTGGCCGAACCGCGCCTCAAGTTCGTGCGCCTGCATGGGCGTGGCGATGTCCATCTTGTTCAGCGCGAGCACAGCCGGCTTCTCCCCCACACCGATCTCGTCCAACACGGCGCGCACGGCTTTCATGTGTTCCTCGGCCGCGGCATGCGAAGCGTCGACGACCATCAGCAGCACATCCGCCTCGTTCACTTCCTCGAGCGTGGCGCGGAACGCCGCGACCAGGGAGTGCGGAAGGTTCCGGATGAATCCTACCGTATCCGTAAACGTCACTTCGCGGCCGCTGGGGAGCTCCCGCCGCCGCGTCGTGGTGTCGAGGGTAGCAAAAAGCTTGTCTTCGACAAACGCGCCCGCATTCGTCAGGGCGTTCAGAAGCGACGATTTGCCCGCGTTGGTATAGCCGACCAGGGCCACCGTGCCAATACCGCCTTCGATGCGCCGCTTGCGCTGGATACGCCTGCGTTTGCGCGTGCCTTCGAGCTCCGCTTTGAACCGGCGGATGCGGTCGCGCACGACGCGGCGGTCCACCTCGAGCTTTTGTTCGCCGGGTCCGCGTATCCCGATGCCGCCCTGCTGGCGCATCATGGCCGAGCCGCGGCCGGTCAAACGCGGCAGGAGATACTCGAGCTGGGCCAGTTCAACCTGGTGCTTGCCCTCGTTCGACTGGGCGCGCAATGCGAAAATGTCGAGTATCAACTGCGTGCGGTCCACGACCTTCAGCCCGAGCGTGTCGCCGATGTTGGCGCCCTGGCTGGGGGTAAGGTCGCAGTCGAAAATGACCAGACCGGCCTCATGCTCTTCGCAGGCCGCGCGCAGGGTTTCGAGTTTCCCCTTTCCAATAAGGGTCCCCGGACACGCTTTGACGCGGCGCTGTACAAGGGTTGCGGCCACCTCGGCCCCGGCCGTCCACGCCAGCCGCCGCATTTCTTCGAGCGAATCTTCGACGTCCCGCGGGTCGTCTCCCGGAAGAATGAGCCGCACCAGAATGGCGGTCTCGGTCACCGGCGGGCGTTCCAGTTCAATCAATCGTTCGTTTCTTTCCTCGGTCATACCCTCGTCTTTCGTACTGTCAGACCCTTCTTCTCACTATATCACGGGAGCTGGATTGAATCCGTCTCCCTATATTCTTAGTCTATGCACACAGGAACTCGTGGCGTTCCCCGAAGACAACCCCGAAAGGACTGCAAAAACCGTGAGGAAGCATTTCATCTCTTACCTGTCTGTTCGGAGACTGTTGGCGTTGGTGCTGGCGCTGCTCGCCGTGAGCGGCTACGCCGGGGCTGGACAGGCCGCAAACGCGTCCGACGCCGCCCCGCCGCAGGAGGTATTTCCATTGCCTGAAACACTGTACGACACGCAGACATTCACCGGTAAGGTTCTTCAAGGCGGCGGCAGGGTGGATTTTGTCTTCAGCTCAGATCGCCCCTTCGCGCAGTGCCATGCGTCCACCATCGCCCGGGCGCCCTCGGGCGAACTTCTCTGCGCGTGGTTTGGCGGCACCGAGGAAAAGAACCCCGACGTCGGCATCTGGTATGCCCGTTTCGCCAACGGGGCGTGGGCGCCCCCGAAACGTATCGCGAAGGTGAACGAGACCGCCCACTGGAATCCGGTGCTGTTCACCGATCCCGAGTCCGGCGTGTTCCTCTTTTTCAAAGTCGGACCCGAAATCCCCTATTGGCAGACCTACTGGATGAAGTCCACCGATGCGGGCTTGACGTGGACCGAGCCCGTCGAGCTGGTCCCCGGCGACAACGGCGGCCGGGGTCCCGTCAAGAACAAACCGATCATCCTCTCAGACGGGGCCTGGCTCGCGCCTGCCTCGACCGAACTCGGCGCCTGGAAGCCCTTCTGCGACCGGTCGGAGGACAAAGGAGCGACGTGGACGCGCAGCGCCGATTTCGCCATCGACCCGGTCCAGGTTGTCGGCAAAGGCGCCATCCAGCCCACCTTCTGGGAGTCCTCGCCGGGCAACGTGCACGCCCTCCTGCGCACCACCGCGGCAAAGATCGGCCGCGCCGACTCGATGGACGGCGGCCGGACCTGGTCGCCCATGCGGCTCACCGGAATGCCCAATAACAACAGCGGCATCGACCTCGAGAAACTCGCCGACAATCGCCTGCTGCTGCTCTACAACCCCATCGGCCAGGATTGGGGACCCCGAACCCCCCTCAACCTCGCCGTCTCGAGCGACAACGGCGAAACGTGGCGGGATCTTGTCAGCCTGGAGACCGCCGAGGGCGAATACTCGTACCCGGCAATCATCCGGAGCGACGACGGCATCGTCCTGTGCTACACCTGGCGCCGTGAACGCGTGCGCTGCTGGCAGATACCCGCCGCGGTGTTCGAGTAACCAATATCACGAAAGAATGCTCGGCCGTGGGGTCCACGCGGGACCCCACGGCCGTGCGTGCATTTATGGGCCGGCGCGTCCAAAGAAAACGGCCCCGTCCACGGAGATACTCCGGGGACGCGGCCGTGAAATGGTGTGCCGGCTCGAGCGGTTTACCGCTTCGAGAACTGGAAACGCTTGCGGGCGCCGGGGCGTCCGTACTTCTTGCGCTCGACCTCGCGCGCATCGCGGGTGAGCAAACCGTACTTGCGCAGGACGGGACGGTATTTTTCGTCCAGTTCCACGAGCGCACGGGCGATGCCCAGGCGCAAGGCGCCGGCCTGTCCGGTCAGCCCGCCGCCGCTGCACCGCGCGCGGATGTCAAACCGGTTCACGGTGTCCGTCACGTCGAACGGCTGTTTTGCAAGCATCACGAGCACTTCGCGCGCCAGGTAGGCGTCCAGGGGACGGCCATTGACCGTAACCACACCCGTGCCGGGCTTCAGGCGCACGCGCGCCGAGGCGTTTTTGCGTCGGCCGATGGCCATCACTTCATTCGTCTTTGCGTCGACTGCCACTTGGGGTTCCTCTCCTCAATCCTCGCCTTCGTTCCTGCTAGAAGGTGTGCATTTCCGGATTCTGTGCTTCATGGGGATGCTCGTTACCCGCGTAGATGCGGACGCGCGTGGCGAGCTGCCGCCCCAACCGGTTGTGGGGCAACATGCCCTTGACCGCGAACATCATGGCGCGCGTCGGGTGCTTCGCCACCAGCTTTTCGTAGGTGGTTTCTTTCAGCCCGCCAAGATACCCGGAGTGCCGGTAGTATTTCTTGGCCTGCGCTTTCCGTCCCGTGATGCACGCTTTGCTCGCGTTAATGATCACCACATGATCGCCGCAATCCAGGTAAGGTGTATACTGGGGCTTGTGTTTGCCGCGCAGGAGCCTGGCAGCTTCCGCTGCAACCCGGCCCAGCACCTTGCCATTCGCGTCGATGACCAACCATTTCTTTTTGATATCTCCCTCACGGGGGACATACGTTTTCACCGCTTCTCTCTCCTTAACGGCCGGGTCAGGCCGTAAAAGCACACAACTCAGCAACTTGTGAGGACAACGCGAAGCGAAAGTGTACCTGACGAAAATCCGAATGTCAAGAAAGACCTGCCTGCCGGAATTTCCGCGTGCTTTGCCCGGTTCCATATGCCCGGCCGCGGGTTTCGCGGCCGGGCGTCAAATACCCTCCGTTTGGGGCGGTGATTCGCCTCAATCGTCGTTTATATCGACGCTGACGTAATCGACATACATGCCGGCCTGATCGATTGCGCCGGCCGTGGAGCGTATCCGCAGGTAGTTTACCCCGCGCGGCTCGCGCAATGCACGCGGCAGGTACACCCGCGGCACGTCGTCCACCGACACCACCGCCATGCGGCCCGGGGTGTCCCATGCGATCTGCAGCGTGCACCACGTGCCCACGTCAAGCGACTCCCGAACGGAGATGTGGCCGTCCGGCTGAATGGGAAGCGAAAAAACGGCCTCCTTCTCCCCATTCGGGTCCGTGGGATCGAAAAAGCGGTCCATGAGCGATACCACGGCCCCTCCAAACCCTTCCCGCAACAAGACCCGCAGGGTCAGGAGCCCTGTGCGCCCCATCCGGAAATTCCAGACCGCCCCGTCGCCGGCGGCATCGTCCGGCCGCCGCACGTGCAGCACGGTTCCGCCGCGGGTCTCCGGCGCCTCCACGAGCGCCGGACCCTGCCTGCGGTCCCGCCACCAGCGCGACACCTCGCCGAACGGCTTGAAGGCGGACCAGCCGTCCAGCCCGGCCGAAAAATCGTCTTCGCGGCGGGTTTCCAGAAGCCAGTCCGGATTGAAACGCAACATGGCGCTGGCCGGCCCCTGCCCGGTCATCACGATGACCTTCCCGTTCGGGGCAAGGTACGGATAGGGGTAGGCCGTCCCCCGGTCGCCCGATTTCGGCGGGGTGTCGTTCCGGGTGGGGTCGCGATAGATTTCCCGGTACCCCCGCCAGGTCCGGCATTCGTCGTCGGAGATCGCGGCGTGGAGCGCGTCGCGGCCGCCATAGACGCCCGCCCCGTCCACGCGCGGCGGCTTTTCGCATCCGTTCCAGAACACGAGAATGCGGTCGTCAGCCAGCCGCAGGAACCCCGCCGGCGCGTCGGTCCCGAGAAATTCCGTGGGACGCAGGGGCTCCCAGGCGGCTCCGTCGGGCGAATAGGATTCGTACAGGCAGCCGGCGTCCGTGCGGGCGAGCATGTACACGCGCCCGTCCTTCAACTCGATGATGCATGGCTCGCACGCGCCATAGCCGCTGCCGTTGAAATCCGTGCAGGTCGGCGCGGTCAACTGCACCGGCGACTTGTGCCAGGTATCGCCGCCGTCGTCGGAATACACGCACGTGACCACATTGGCGCCGCACGGAGGGCCCGTCTTCCGGTCCGGCAGCCATTCGGCGAACGGCAGGACAATGCGGCCCGTGCTCAATTGAGTCACGCCATTAATGGACCCCACATACCCTTCGAAGATAACCTTGGCCTCTTCCCATGCCGTGCCGCCGTCGCGCGTCTTGATATGCCAGATGTCGATGAAGTAATCCACGCCGATCGTGCGCCCCTCTCCTACCCGGCGTGCGATCATGGGAAACAGGTGAATCTCGCCACCCCGGTCGCGCAGCGGCAGAAACGCGCGCGGCCCTTCGTATTCCAGGGTCGGGGTGCTCCACGTGATCCCCCCGTCTGGCGAAGTCACCGAGAAATTCCGGAATGCGCCGCCTTCGGCGGTTTCGGCGTAAAACGACTTCAGGGTCCCGTCCGGCATCAGGATCACGCCGCCCCGGCGATCCCCCAGTCGAACGGGCTCCCAGACATCCTCCTGGCGTGCATCGGCCCGCTGTTCGATAACGGCGCCCGGCGGGCTGGCCTCCTGTTCCGCCGCCCAGGCGTATCCCGCGAGAAGACAGCCTTCTACGAGCAGCACAGCCAGTAGCGCCCCGGTACGGTGTGTGAATCGCATGTGTATTGCCCTCATTCGTTTGCGCCTGTTTGTCCGGCCGGCCCGCCCGTCACTCTCCCCCGGCCTCGGATTCCGAGGCGGCCTCCAGCGCCTCCTCGGTCTCTTTCTCAACGTCTGGAAGCACCGGAGGTTCCTCAGCAACGGCTTCGGTGTCCGGTTCTCGGATCAGATGTTCGGAGAGTTGCATCTCCGCGAGGGCCATCAGGAAGGATACCGTCGATTCCGCGCCCTGGTTCTGATTGACGCGATCCGACGACAGCCCGTCGTAGCAGCCGCCCGTCCCGGCATGATACAGGGGCAGGTGCAGGTCGTTCTTCCCGAGAAACCACTCGAATGCCCGGTGCGCCTCTTCCCACCAGCGTTCTTCGCCGGTCATGCGGTAAGCCTCGAGACAGGCCGCAACGGTCGAATTCGCCTCGATGGGCTGCTGGTCGAAACGCGCGCGCGGTTCGCCCTTCCGGTAGAACCCGTGGCAGCCGATCGGCACGAAATGCTGACCTCCCGCGCGTTGCACCTGCACGATCCATTCCAGGGCGCGCAGTCCCGCATCGACCATATGGCCGTCGTTCAGCCACTGACCGCATAGGAACAGGGCGTGCGGCAGACGGGCGTTGCCATAGGTCAGAAAATCCTCGAACCACACCCACTCCTCCGAGGCGTTCTTTTCAAACATGGCGAGCAGACGGCGGGCCAGGTCGAGGCGCGCGTCCTGCGCGGCGCAATGACCGTAGAAACGCCGCATGTATTCCATAATCCCCAGCAGGGAGTATGCCCAGGCGCGCGTTTCGCGGAATTCCAGGCACGGTGGGAGGGCCTCGTCAAATAACCGGCAGGCGAATCCGCGCAGGCCGCTGTAGCGGGAACGCCCGGCCACAACGCCCAGCGCCCAAAGGGCGCGGCCGTGGCTGTCTTCCGAACCCACGTCTTCCAGCCAGCGCCGGTCGTAGCCCATGAAGTTGCGAAACCGGCGGGTTTCGGGATTCCACGCGTGGTTCAGGAACGCGAGATAGCGCGATTGAAGCGAGCGCACAAGCGGCATGTTTCCGGCGCCCAACTCCTCGAGCAGCACCGTCAGCACCACCGCGCGCGCGTTGTCGTCCACCGTGTACCCTTCGTCGTAATTGGGAATGGTGAACATGGCGTGCTGCAAGAGGCCCGTCTCGTCCGTCAGACGCTGGAGGTGATCGAGCTTGATGCCCGGCAACTCGCCTTTGGTGTATTCGAGCGGGCGGATTCCCCGGTGCCGGCGCGGTTTGCGAAAACTCTCGCCGCGGGCGCGCTCAAAGACCTCCCCATACTGTCTGGCCACGTTTGCCCAGACCATCTGGCGCCCATACTCGTAGGCCCGCTTACGCATGGCGTGACGCTCGGCCTCGTGTTCCAGCAGGTACATGACCTGCTCGGCGATGGCCGCGCTGTCTTTGAATGGCACCAGCCGTCCGCGCCCGTCCGCGAGCAGGTCTTCCGCATACCAGTACGGCGTCGAGATCACGGCCTTCCCCGCACCGGTCGAGTAGGCCAAGGTTCCCGAGACAATCTGCCGGGGCTCCAGATACGGGGTGATGTACAGGTCCGCGCACCCGATGAACTCGATGAGCTCTTCGAGCGTCACGAACCGGTTATGGAAAATCACGCTGCCCTGGACGCCGCGCGACTTGACCAGGCGCTGCAGACTCAGCCGGTACGATTCCCCCTGGTCGCGTATCAGATGCGGATGGGTCGCGCCGAGAATGATGTAAACCACGTTCGGAAACCGTTCGAGGATCTTCGGCAGCGCCTCGATGACGTATTCGATGCCTTTGTTGGGGGAAAGGAGCCCGAAGGTCAGCAAAACGAGCTTCCCCTCCACGCCAAACTTGTCCTTGAAATAGTTCGGGTCCACAAACGGCACGTCCGGAATACCGTGGTGAATCAAGTCGATTCGCTCTTCAGGAACCCCATAGATGGTCTTCAGGAAAGTGCGTCCCCGCTCGCTCATCACAACCATCCGGTCAGACAAGGCCGTCAATTCGTCCATGACCTGGCGTTGTGCGGGGTGCGGCTTTTCCAGAACGGTGTGAAGGGTGGTCACGATGGGCATGCTGAGTTCGCCGAGCAGCTTGATGATGTGGCTCCCCGCCACGCCCCCGAAGATGCCGAACTCGTGCTGCAAACAGACCATGTCGATGTTGTTGATGTTCAGGAATTCGGCCGCGCGCCGGTACGAGGCCAGTTCCTGGTCCCGCACTTCAAAACGGACCCGCGGGGGATAGTCGTACCCTTCCTCCACATCGTTCATGGGAATCGCGAACACGTCGGCATTCGGGTGCGCCTCGGCAAACGACTCGCACACGTCAGTGGTGAACGTCGCTATCCCGCACTGGCGCGGAAGGTAATTTCCGATAAAAGCCACCCGCTGATTGTACTCGTTGTGAACCATAGCCTCCTCGTCTTTCGCCGGCTCGGCGGTGGTTTTTATTCCGGTTTTGCGCCTAAAGGACCTTTACTATAGCATACGAGGGACATTGAAGAGCCGCCGGGCCCCTTCGTCACCAGGGCGATCGCACTGAATGCCCCCCGCACAAATGGTCTTCGTGAGACGGGTCGTTTGTGATCCCAGTCCCCCGTTCTTCCTGCGAAAGCAGGGGTGCCCACTGGATTCCTGCTTGCGCAGGAACGACGTTGGAAAACGCCGTTTCCTGCGGAGATCTGCATTTTCTCTTGGCGAATGCGCTGACTTGGGGTAGGTAGAGAGCACCTGTTCTTCCGGCGAACGGACGGTTTCCATCTGGTTTTAGTGCGATTGCCTTGCCTTCGTCACGCGGGGCTGCCGGACGCGCAATGGTCTCGCTTCAACCCGTCCAGCACCTCGAACGCGTTGATCTGCGCAACCCCAATCCGTACCATGCGGGCCTGTCAGCTCGCGGAACACCATGGGACGACTCGTATGATCATTGATTGTCACGGCCACTGTTCCATTGACGGCTCGTACTCTCTGTCGGCGGACGATACGGTGCGCAGCCTCGACCTGTACGGTATAGACCAAATCTGCTGTTCCGCCCCCATCACCAGCGGCGAAGCGACCCCGGACCTTATCCGCGCGCGAAATGATCTTATCCTCGGCGCGATGCGGAAGTATCCGGACCGCATTATGGGCATGTGCTTCCTGAACCCGGGCCATCCCCGCGAGGCCCAGGATGAGATCACCCGCTGTGTGGTCGACAACGGGATGGTCGGGGTCAAACTGTACAATCAATACCGTATCTGCGATCCCGTGCAGTTTCCCGTCATCGAACGGTGCATCGAACTCGGGGTGCCCATTCTCATGCATGCGGGGTATCCCGCCGCGCCGGAATTGCGCGAGCAGCAACCCCGTATCTCCACCGGGATGCATTTCGCCGGCGCGGCCCGGCGCTACCCCGAGGCCATGTTAATCTGCGCGCACATCGGCGGCGGCGGCGATTGGGAACGCCAGCTCAAGGGCCTCCGCGAAGCCCCAAGCGTCTTCGTCGACACAGGCGGTTCGGTCATCGACGCGGGCATGCTCGAACGCTGTGTGCGCGAACTCGGAATCGACCGTCTCCTCTTCGCGTGCGACGGCAGCATGGAACGCGGCCTCGGAAAGATCCTCGACGCGGGCCTTACCGAAGCCCAGCGCGCCAAGCTCTACAGCGCCAATTTCCTCAACATCCTCGCGAGGAGAAAGCGATGATCATCGACGCAGACACATGGATCGGCCATTGGCCGTTCCGCTCGCTTCCCAAACGATCCGCCGGGGATTTGCTTGAACAGATGGACCGGCTGGACATCACGAAAGCCCTCGTCGGAAACCTCAACGGACTGCTCTACAAGGACGTGCACGAGTCCAACCATGAGCTGGCGGCCGAGCTGCGCCGCCACGGCGATCGGCTCGTCCCCTGCGCGCTGATCAATCCGCTCTATGACGGGTGGCGCGACGATCTGCGCCAGTGCCGCGAACAATTCGGGATGCCCGTCCTTCGCCTGACCCCCGATTACCACGGCTACACGCTGTCCGATCCGTGCGCGTCTGAGCTGATCGCGGCGGCGCATGGTCTCGGGATGCGGGTCGCATTCTACTGGCGCCTCGTGGATCCCCGGGGCCGCCATTGGCTCGATCCCGGCCGCGAAACCAGCGAGGCGCTCGTCGAACAGGTGCTGGCCCAGTTCCCCGAACACCCGTTCCTGATGCTCAATTTCAGGCGCGTGCTCGCCCGGCCGGCTCCCGCCATTCCCTGCCTCTATGACATCCCGCTTTTCCTGGGACGCAACGGGTTGCTGCTCATGGACCAGATCGCCGCGCACGGGGCCGCGACCTTCGCTCTCGGCACAACCATGCTGATGCGCTACGGTTCCGCACCGCTCCTGGCGCTCGAAAAATGCGATCTGTCGACCGAGGACCGCGAGGCCATCCTGTGGCGCAACATCGTCAAGTTGATACCCGATTTAGACTAATGCAACCATGGTTTAAGGCACATGCTGCACATCCGGGGAGGTGGTCATGACAAACCGAGAGCGGGTCCGGGCCATTCTGAATTATCAGCCGTACGATACCATGCCCATTGTCCACTTTGGATTCTGGACCGACACCCTCGAGAGATGGGCCGCCGAAGGCCATATCACCCAGGAAGAAGCCGATTCCTGGGGCGACGGCAATCCCGTGGACATCGCCATCAGCGCGAAACTCGGCTTTGACTTCAATTACTACAGTTGTTTCAGCCCGCACACCGGTCTGTCCCCCGAATTCGAGCGCGAGGTCATCGAGGAACTCCCCGATGGCGGGAAAAAGGTGCGCAACGCCTGGGGCGTGATCGAACTCGAGAAGCCCGGCGCGACGTCCATTCCCGCCGAGATTGACCACCTCCTCAAGACCCGCCGCGACTGGGAAGAACACTACAGGCACCGTCTCCAGTTCGACCCCGGCCGCATCACCCAATACAACGTCCTCGTGAATGGCGAAATGGTCCCCTGGACCGAGGGCGGGCTCGAATTTCTCCAGCAAGGCGACCGCGACTACAACTACGGGCTCCATTGCGGCAGCCTGTTTGGCGAAGTCCGCAACATCCTCGGCGTCACGGGCGCCAGCTACCTTTTCGCCGAAGACGACGCCCTGTTCACTGAAATCATCGACACCCGCGCCGAGCTTTCCTACCAGGCCGTCAAGGCGGTACTCGAAAGCGGCGCCCAATTCGATTTTGCCCACTTCTGGGAAGACATCTGCTTCAAAAACGGCCCCCTGATCATCCCCTCCGTGTTCGAGGAGAAGGTCGGCCCTCACTACCGGCGCATCACCGAACTCGTCAACAGCTATGGCATCAACATCGTGTCGCTCGATTGCGACGGCTGTATTGACGCCCTTATTCCCACCTGGATCAACAATGGCGTCAACACCATGTTCCCCATCGAGGTCGGCACCTGGAACGCCAGCATCGCCCCCTGGCGCAAGCAATACGGCCGGGAACTGCGCGGCGTCGGCGGCATGAACAAGGTCGTCTTCGCGCACGATCGCGCGGCCATCGACGCCGAGGTCGAACGGCTCAAGCCCCTCGTCGACCTGGGCGGCTACATCCCCTGCCCCGACCACCGGCTGGCTCCCGACGCGAAGTGGGACAACGTCCGCTACTACTGCGACCGCATGCGCAACGCCTTCGGGTAAGCGCGAGACGGGTCTACCAATTTCAAAACGTTCGGGCTATGATGACGTCTTCAACAGGGAGAGCAGCCATGGAGCGTATCCGCGTATCGCTATGTGTTGGCATTGCGTTGGTGATGTTCTGCGGACAGGCCGGCGGGCAGGCGGCCGGGGGAGCGCCGGACGCCGCGCAGGCCCCCGCGGGCGCCAGGAGCAGCACGATGAACGAATTTCCTCGACGGGCCATCCATCTGGACACGCACACCATGCCGGGCATCTACGACGTCGGCTCGGAGTTCGATGCGGCGGAGTTCGCGCGCACGTTGAGCGAGGCCCATGTCGACTACATCACCGTGTTCGCGAAGTGCAACCTCGGGTTCGCTTACTACCCGACGGAGATCGGGCAGGTGTATCCGGGTCTCCAGGTGGACCTGCTTGGCCAGATGGTCGAAGCCTGTCATGCGCGGGGCATCCGGGTGGCCGCCTATTTCAACGTGGGGATTGACCACGAGCACGCGCGGCTCCACCGCGAATGGTGCAAGGTGGACAAGGAAGGCCGCGTGTACCGCTTCGCGGAAAAGGGCCACTGGTTCCGCGACCTATGCCTGAACACCGGCTTTCGCGAACACATCCTCGGCATGGTGCGCGAAGTGCTCGACCGCTATCCCGTGGACGGCATCTTCCTGGATTGTTACGACCTTGCCCCCTGCTACGGCACCGAATGTGTTCAAGCCATGAAACAGCAGGGCATGGACGTGTTCAACGACGCGCAGGCCGCCGAATTCTGCTGGCAAACCACCAACCGGTTCATGGAAGAGGTCGAGGGCATGGCGCGGGCCAAACGCCCCGACATCTATGTCCTGCACAACGGCATCGCGTACCGCAGGCAGCCCACCCATATCGAGCTCGAGGTGCTGCCCACGGGCGGCTGGGGCTATGACTACCTCCCGATGGCCATCCGGTACGCCCGCACGGTCGACAAACCCTATTTCACCATGACCGGCCGTTTCCATAAGAGCTGGGGCGACCTGGGCGGCATCCGCACGAAGCATTCGCTCCTCTTCGACTGCTATTACTCCATCGCCAACGGCGGCACCTGCTCGGTCGGCGACCATTTCCATCCCCGGGGCAAACTCAACGGCGAGGTGTACCGCCTCATTCAGGATGCCTACAAGGAGGTGCAGACCCTGGAACCGTGGACGGCGGGCGCGCGCGGGGAAGCCGAGATCGTGGTCCTGGAACCTCACATGGCCGACTTCCCCAGCGCACGCACCTACAGCGCCAAGCCGGACGGGTTCTCGCTGGACAGCGTCAAGGGCGCCGCACGCATCCTGTCGGAGTTGAAGTGCCAGTTCGACATCAGCGACGGCACGGAAGACCTGTCGAAATACACGGTGATCGTCCTGGCCGACTCGGTGCGCGTATCGGAAGCCTTGAAGCCCAAACTCGAGGCCCATCTCGCCCGCGGCGGCGGCATCGTCAGTTCAGGGTTCGCCGGACTGAGGCCGGACGGCATGGCGTTTGGCCTCAGCGGTGTGGACCTGGTGGCGGAAGGACCGGAGCCTTTCAATCCCACCTTCGTTGAAGCGCTCCCGCCGCTCGACAAGGGTTTCCCGGCCATGCCCGTGACCGTCTACCAGCAGGGGCTTGCCATGAAGGCCGGCCCCGCGACCGAGGTGCTGGCCCGCCTGCACCAACCCTATACGAACCTCCGGTCCTGGGACTTTGAACACGAGACCTTATACTGCCCGCCCGATAAAGACACCGGACGCCCCGCGATCGCCCGCTGCGGCAATGTGATCCACTTCAGCTTCCCCCTCTTCCTGGGATATATGCGCGACGCCGTGGTGCCCCACCGGATTCTCCTCGACAACGCCCTGCGCCTGCTTCTGCCGCAGCCGATGCTCGAAGTCGCCAACTTCCCCTCGTTCGGCCGCGCCACCGTGACCGCCCGCGACCGCACACGGCTGGTCCACCTGCTGACGTACGTGCCGGAATCCCGGGGGAGCATTGAGATGATCGAGGAGCCCGTTGTGGTAAGCGAGGTTGCCGTGGGCCTCCGCAGCGAAGGGCGCGACGTGACTTCGGTGACGCTGGCGCCGGGCGGAGAGACCCTCCCCTTCACCCGCGATGGCGACTACGTGCGATTCACGGTGCCCCGCGTGGAAGGCTACCAACTCATCGTTGTCGAATAAACCGGCCTGACAGCCACCGCGAAACAGCGCCGCATCCGGAGCCGGTTGCGCTTCCTCCCGTGCGTCTGGCGACTATTGTCCGGCCAGCAGGGTCTTTTCCTTCGCCGCAAGCTGCACGAGAAACCGGGACGCGTCCGCCGCGGAAAGCGTATACGGGTCGAATTTGCCCTTGCCGCCGTATGTCTCGAACGTCTGCGGACTGATGTCGCCCGCCGCGACAAACGCCATGCTCCAGTCCGCGAACTTCCGGTCCGCAACCTCGCGGTACTCCAGAAGAACGACGTCCTTGTGACGCGGATCCCGCTGAATCTCGGAATAGAGCTGGTTGACGGCCTCCCTCGGTCCTTCCAGGCACTGCATGAAAAACGCCGGGTCGTAGCAGAGAATGCCGGTAATCTCCCTGGCCGTGTTGTTGCTGCGGGAAATCTTCAGGACTTTCTGCAGCGCTTCCGTATCGCATTCCTCCGTCATCCGGCTCACGTAGACCAGCCGCACCATGTGCATCGTTCTTAACTCCTTTGTCGCCATGAGGAAATGCACGCATCTTCCGTCCATTCTACTGTCCGGCCCCTGATCCGCACAATATGAACCTGCGGAGATGCGGGGAGGACTCTCCCGCATGGCAGGCAACGGGGGCTTTTGGAACCCCGTCACGGCGCCCCGCGGGAACCGCTTGGAATCCGCGCGATTTTCAGGTACACTAAGTTAAAGTCTTACAGACAGATGCGCGGTTCGTTTGGGGAAACTGAACTGAGGTGAACATCCTATGAACAAGGTGATGTGGATTTCGTTGGCACTGTTCTTGAGCGTGGCACTGGCCGGAATGGCATGGGCCGCTGACAAAACCCCGAAAGATCCGAACCAGGACTGGGAGAAACATCCCGAGCCTGCGTTGCAGGTGTACAAGACCACGGGACGCGGCATCCATGCCCTGGTGTATCAGTCCCTCCGCTCCCTGAAAGAAGGCAATGAGCGTCTGCCCATTCTCGGCAGCGTCATGGTGTTTGAAGGCATCGGCACGGGCCTGGTGGAACTGGGCACGAGCATGTATACGGGCATGGCGGGTTCGAAGCCTCATCGCCCGTACAACCAGTTGAGCAGGCCTAACCGGGTCCTCAACACCGACCCGCTTCTTCGCAACGCCCGGCAGGTGGGCGGCACGGCCGCCGTAACCGCGGGTGCGGGGCTCCCGGTAGTGCTGGGGCTCTATGCCGGCCAGGAGGCCACCGACGAATTCCCCCGCGAGGGGGAGAAAGTCGACGAGCTCGCAAGTCTTCGCAAACCCGCTGCGAAAAAACGCATGACCATGCCCGATGCCCAGCGGCGCTACGTTCCCCGGCGTGCCGGCTACGGGCGCAAAATCGAGCGCGGCCGCGGGAATCTTCTGAAACAGCTGCGTTACGAAGAGTAACGGAGGGATTCAGCCGCTGCCGCCGTTTCGCAGGGTTCGCATGATCTTGTACGTCTTGAGGACTGTTTTGCGGGGTTCATTGACGTTTCGTGGTGTCACTTATCCGTAGACATTTCTGGGTGGTGTTGCTCATCGCGGCCCTGTTCGCGGTCTTTTTTGAACTGGGCCGCATGGACGTCTGCACCGATAACGAGGGTCAGCGGGCCACGCCCCCTGCCGAGATGTTGCGGTCGGGCGACTACATCGTGCCCACCATCAATGGTGCGACCTATCTTGCCAAGCCCCCGCTGCTCTATTGGGTGATCGCGGCTGTCTACAGGATGACCGGAGAAATCTCGGCCCTGACCGCGCGCATCCCCACCGCGGCCTGCGCGGTGGCGCTGGTTCTGGCGGTTTACCTCGTCTTCCGGCGCAGGCTGAACGAATCGGCCGCACGGTTCGCCGCCATCGCCCTGCTGGCGTCGCCCTATTTCCTCGAACGCTCCCGCTGGGCGGAACTCGACGTGCCGCTAACACTGGCCACGTTCCTGGCGATCGCAGCCTGCTGGACCGCCTTCGAGGCAGCGACCGTCTTCCGGCGGGCAGGGTTCACGCTGCTCGGCGGCCTGGCCATGGGCGCGGCAATCATGCTCAAAGGGCCCGCCCCGGTTCTCTTCCTGGGTGCCGCGTGGGCGGGGCATTTGCTCACCCACGGAGACACCGGGGCCAGAGGGCTCAAGGGGCTGGCTGCCGTCACCGTGAGCGCGCTGGCCTTCGAATACCTCCTCAAACTCACCGGAGTTTTCGCCTTTCCGTTCGCGCTGATCTCCGCGGCCGTCTACTGCGTGGTATGGGCCTGGCGCTCGGCGCCCGCGATGCGCCTGAAGGCCACCTGGATCACCGTTGCGGCGCTTCTCGCCGGCGCGCTGCTGGCCACCCCGTGGGCCTTGGCCGTCCTTCACGCGCAGGGCTGGGAAAACATCCGCAAGCTGTTGAGTTCAGAGGTACTTACCAGAACCCATTCCGCCACCGAAATCAACAGCGGCAGTCCCGTATACTACCTGTTGGCCATCCCCCTGCTGCTGGCGCCGTGGTCGTTCCTGTTCCCGATTCATTTCTCCCGAACCCAGTGGCGCGAAAACGGCGTCAATTATCGTTTGTGCACAGCCACCGCCTGGCTGAGCATCCTCGTGTTTTCCCTGGTGGCCGGGAAGGAATACGAGTACATTCTTCCGGCCTTTCCGTTCCTGTCGGCCGCTACCGGGGTCACACTGGCGCGCTTCCTGGGCGATGACCTCTCCGGATGGGTCAAGCGCTGGACCGGGCTTTGGGCCCATGTGACCCTCGTCGTCTGCATGGTTCTCGCGGTCGTCCTGGCGGGGTACGCCGCGACCGCCGAGCATCCCCCCGTATTTGCGATGGAATCCATCGTATTGGGCGCGCTCATTCTTGCCGCGGGCATCTGGGGGCTCCGGCAGCGCGCGTTCCGGCTTCACTGCGTCGCGTTCCAGGCGCTGCTGGTAGTCGTCGCGGGACTCCTCGCCTCCCGCTCCTTTTACTACACCGGCGTCAATTCCCCCCGGGAGATCGCCGAAACCACCGGGAGACTGCTCCAAACCGGCCACCGCGTCGAGGCCGGATGGTACCGGTATCCATGGACCCCCGCCTTTGCGTTCTACGCCGGAACGCCTGTGCCCCTGCAGATGAACTTCGATATCGTGAAGAGCCGGTTCGCCGAAACGCCCCCCTACTACTTTCTGGTGCGGAAGAAAGACCTGGAAAGCGGGCTGATCTCGCTCGACCCCTCCGCGTATCGCGTGCTCATGGGGCCATACACCAGCAAAGAATACCTCATGATTGGCAATACCGACCTCCCCTCCTCCGCGCCGCCGTTGGTACCGGCGGCTTTTCCCCAATCGCCACATAGATAGCCTCGACGCTTGAATAGCACTTCACCTTTTCTGGCATCTGGTGTATAATCTTGACAGTGTGAGTGGGCCGGGCGGTCGCGGTAGCGTCGAAAGGCGGTATCGAGGAAAGTCCGAGCTCCACAGGGCAGGGTGCTTCGTAACGCGAAGGCGGGGTGACCCGACGGAAAGTGGCACAGAAAACACACCGCCTACGTCCGCCATGGGCGGGCCGGCAAGGGTGAAAAGGTGCGGTAAGAGCGCACCAGCGGCTTGGCGACAAGCCGGCTTGCTAAACCCCACCTGGAGCAATTCCGAATAGGGGGGCGATGGAGTGGCCCGCTCCGCCCCCGGGTTGGAAGCTGGAGGCCTGCGGCGACGCAGGTCCTAGAGGAATGGCCGCACAGGGACGGTTCGCCGTCCTGGACAGAACTCGGCTTACAGGCCCACTCACCATCTGGGGCATCGGGTCCCGCACACACGACGCCGAGGGGCCACGGTTCATATGCACGCCGGAAAACCACCGGGGAGGCTGGATATGAACAAGAATCCCGGGTCAGCACGATCCCGAGCCCGGCCTTCGCCGCCCTCCCTGGCCACCCGGGGGGGCAGTACCTCACGTTCGCGTTGGGCCCGGTGGAGTGCGCGATCGAGATCCTGAAAGTGCAGGACATCGTCGGCATGATGCCCGTCACGCTCCGCGCTGGCGTTCCCGACTTCATCCGGGGAAACATCACTCTCCGGGGAAACGCCATCCCGCTGGTCGATCTGCGCGCTCGTCTCAGCCTCCCCCCGCAGGACGAAACCGAAAACACGTGCATCATTGTGGTCGAGACTGCCGGAACAGACCACCCCGTCACGACAGGCCTGCTGGTCGATACGGTCCGCGAGGTCTCCGAGATTCCGGAGGAGCAGCTGCTGCCGCCACAGGACACCGGCGCTCCCATTCCCCCTGAATTCGTCCTGGCCATGGCCCATGCCGGCGGCACGCGCCTGCTGGTGCTGGACATTGAACGCGTGCTCGAACCCGCTTCCTCCCGGCCATAAGACACTGTCACGCCCGGCCGCACCCATACGGGAATGGAAGCCGGGGCCGAACGCTGGGGAAAGACGTTCGACCCCGCTGCGCGGAGAGGAAGAGCGGGCGCATGAAACGCCCGGGTAATTCTGGCTTCACGAGTCGTACACCACGGTCTCTGGCCGCGCGGGGCATCGCCCCCCCCGGCATCTTCGAGCCCGCCTTTTTAGGAACGTATTTGCGCCCCGCAGGTTGACACGCGGGAGGATCTCTCAATCCGTTTGCATTTGAAGGCGTTCAGGCCTCCGAGTAGACTTACGGCAGGAAAGTTCCCCCGAACGAAGGAGCGGGTTTCCATGCCAAAAGAGAAGATTCTTGCCGCGGCAACCATTGGTGCGGGTTCCATTGCACAGCACTGTCACATGCCGGGATACGCCAAAAGTCCCCACACCGAACTGGTGGCCTTTGCCGACCCCGCCCTGGCCCGGCACCGGGAGATTAAGAAACTCTACCCCGCCGCTCGGGGATACAAGACCCATGAAGAGATGTTCGCCAACGAACGGCTGGATGTCGTGAGCATCTGCACACCCAACAAATTTCACGCCGAAGGCGTTCTGGCGGCCCTCGCCGCGGGGTGCGACGTGCTCTGCGAGAAGCCCATGGCCACCAAAGTCAGCGACGCCCGCAAGATGTTCGCGGCGGCCCGCAAAGCGCGGAAGAAACTGATGATCGGGTTCACGCACCGGACGATGGCGGGCAGCAAACAATGCAAGGAACTCCTCGCCAGACGCGCGCTGGGGAAACCGTTCATGATCCGCCTCCGCTACGCGCACGGGGGACCGTTTCCCGGATGGGCCAAAGACGACTGGTTCTACAGCCAGGACCTCGCCGCCGGCGGCGCCATGCTCGATATGGGCATTCACGCCATCGATCTCGCACTGTGGCTGATGGGGCCCGTCAAAGCGGTCACGGCCAGGACCGCCACGATCATCAAGCGGATCGAGGTGGACGACAACGCCCTGCTCGTCCTCGAATTCGCCAGCGGAGCGCTCGGCTACATCGAAGTCGGCTGGACCAGCAAGCCGGGCTTTACGGGATTCGAACTATACGGCACAAAGGGCTCCATCATCTGCGACTACAACAAAGGCCTCCAGATGTGCGGCGGCAAGGCCTCCGCGGGCGAGGACAGCGTCCTGGAGTGGCAAATGCTGGATCCCGAGCCTGCCCGGGGCGGCTGGCCGGCCGAGATGGTCGAGTGGATTGACGTCGTGCGCGGCAAACAGCGCCTCACGATGACGGGCCAGGACGGGATTAACGCGCTGGCCGTTGCGCTGGCGGCGTATTCGTCGAGCAAGAGCGGGCGCCGCGTGGCGTTGCGTTGACAGGCGGCCCCCGCGCGCCGCATCCATAACAACTACGGAGACATGCATGAGCGTCAAGCCAAAATGGAACGGTGTGATTGTGCTGCTCGCCCTGGCCATCAGCGGTTGCCAGACCAGCCCGGTATACCGGCCGGGACAGGAATACCGCACGATCAACGCCGCCGAGTACGAAATCGCCATCCAGAAAAACGGCCGCGTGGATGTGCTGCTGCGCTCGGGTCAGGTCGTTCTGGCCAACGCCCAGCCGATGGTGTGGTATGCGGAAGAAGACGCCCCGGAGCTGCTTCCTGTTCTAGGCCGGTTGACCGTCCGCGAACAGGTCAACGACCGCCTGGGCCAGGGCCAGGGCATGCTGTTCAAACAGAAGGAATGCGAATGGGCCATCCGCGTGTATCCCGATAAGCCGTTCTTCACGTGTCAGGTCGCCTATGTGAACAACGGGAAAAAACCGGTGAAGATCCGAGCGCTGACCCCGTGGTCCGTGGGAGAAGAAACGAACGGGCTGGTTTCTCTGGGCAATGAACCGGAATCGACGGTCATCCTGCAGAATCCCACGCCATTCGCGGGACCGCCCCAGATGCCCGCCGTCACCCGGGGCGAGGGCGAAGGCCTTTGGTATCTCGCCGGATTCAATCCGGTGTCCCGCCAGTCCCTCATCGCGGGGTTTGTCACGTCCGATACCGGCTACGGCGTGCTCACGCTGGGCAGGACGGAGAAGGCCAAAACGCCGTCGTTGAATCAATTCAGCGCCACGTGCTACTACGATCCCCCCGTCGAAGTGCTGCCCGGCGGAAAAGTGCAGTCCGAGGTGCTGTACATCTCCGTGGCGGAGAAGACCCCTCTGGAAGGCCTCGAGCGGTACGGGCACGCGGTCGCCGCCGTCAACGAAGTGCCCCTCCGCAAGCCTCCCCTGCCCCACGGAACCGCCTCGCTTTCAAAGACCCGCGGTGAATTGTCCGAGCAGGCGGTACTCGAAGAGATGGCCGTGCTCGAAGCCGACCTCCTGAGATACGGCTGGAACAATGTCGCGATCGGCGGCGGCTGGGAAACCGCCCCGGGCGTCTGGGAACCGGACCCGGCGGCGTTTCCCCGGGGCTTTGCGCCGCTGGTTCAGGAGATCCACGCGCGCGGGATGACGGCAAGCCTCTTTCTGGACCCGTTTGTCGTGCCGGCCGGTTCGCCCCTGGCGGTCAGCCATCCCGACTGGCTCGCGCCGGTAGCGGGCTGGGCCGCGCCATTCCTCCCGGAGAACGCCCGCATTCTCGACGTCACGGTGCCGGAAGCCGACGCCTACGTTCGCGACCTCTTTCAGAAGGTAGGCGCCGTGTGGGGCTTCGACTCGATCGAAGGCGTCAATGTCTCGCGCGGCATTCTGGCCGCCGAGTCCTTCGCGAACGCGTCACTGACCCGGGCGGATGTTCTTCGCCTGGCGATATCGGCCATTGACCAGGGCCTGGGGGCCGGAAAAGGCATTGCGGCCGCCGGTGCGCAGTCCGCATTGCACGTGCGCGCCGACGCCGTGGGCCCGTTGGACGCGGTCGCGCCGTTGTGGGAAGGAAGCCTGGAACGTCCCGGTTGCCGGGAGGCCGTTCAGGCCACGGCCCTGCGGTATTTCTTCTCGCCGTATCTGTACACGCCGTGCATGGGCCCCGCCTACTTCGATACGCCCGCGCTGGCCGCCCGCTGGCCGGAACTCGAGCGTGCGCCGCTCACCACCGGGCAGAGCATTGCCTGGCTCACCGGCATGGCCCTCAACGGCGGCGTCATGACGATCGGCAACCGGTTTTCCGAGCTCAACGCCGGCCAGAAGGCCATTCTCAGCAAACTCCTGCCGGTGTTGCCCTGGACGGCCCGGCCGCTCGACCTGTTTGAGAGCAGTCCCCCGAACGTGTGGTCTGCGCAACTTCGCACAGCCGCTGGCGACTGGCATTACGCCGCGGTGTTCAACTGGTCGTCGACGGAGCAGCCCGCGACCACGCTCTACCTGGGCGAATTCGGCATGAATCCGCAGAGCATCTACACGGTGTACGATTATTGGAATGACCAGCTCCACGGGCTCGCCCAGGGGCAGCTTAACGTTCAGGTGCCCCCCGGCAGCGTCCGCCTTCTGGGTTTCCGTCTGTACGAGAACCGGCCGCTTCTCGTTGCTTCGACCACCCATTTCACGCAGGGCGCCCTCGAAACGACCGCCCTGGAATGGGACGCCGCAAAGCGCGAACTCCGCGGGGAGACCAAAGCCATTCCAGACACCGATTACGGGCTGCGCATCCTGGTGCCGGAATCGTTCGCCGTTTCCGAGGCCGCGGTATCGGGGATCCAACCCGCTCTGACCCAGAACGGGCAGCTACTCGAGCTGAACTTCCACAACGACGCCGCGCCGGATTTCCGCTGGTATGTCAGATTCTGAGCGCAAACTCAATTTCACGGAAGCCCGCCCAGGAAACCGGGAATCCGCCCGTTAGCGAATGACCACCTCGCCGGGTTGCGCCGGCACAACGGGGACCTCGCCGCCCAGCTTGGCCCGGCGTTGGGCGAGTTCTTCTTGCGGAGCATTGCGTTTCTCCGCTTCCGCGAGATGCTGCCGTGCCGCCGGCGCGTTGTTCCGGGCGATGGCCAGGTCGCAGAGGACGAGCCAGGGGGCCGACGCGCCGGGATACTGCTCCGTCGCGTGAGTGAGGTATCGTTCCGCGGCCGACCAGTCTCCCCGCCCGGCGCAAAACTGTGCCAACTTGGTCCACTGTTCGGCCTGCTCGCCATCGGGAACGGGCGGAACAGGCCATTCGGACAGGAACCCCTCGTCCTGCCCCATCCAGGCGCGTGCATACCCAAGCAGGACCCACGCGGCGGACATCGCGTCCTCGCGGCTCATCACGTGCTCGAGCAGATACCCCGCCTGGAGCGGTCTGTTCTGGAAGATGAGCGATTGCGCCCTGAGAAGCTGCACGGCCTGATCTTCCGGTCGAGTGTTCTCCACTTCACGCACCCGCTCCTCGAGCAGACGGACCTGCTGCGCCCCCTGCTGCGCCCTCTTCAGCACTTCACTCAACCCGCCCGGAGCCTCCGGCGCCTGTTCCAGAGCGGCTGACAACGCCTGCGCGGCTTCCTCAAAACGCCCGGCATGCATCAGGGCGGATCCGTACGCGGGCAGGATCTCGGGAGGAAGCTCGCCGAGCCCGCGCGCATAGTCGTAGTAATCCAGTGCGCGCAAAAGCAGGTTACGGTCAGAGGCGGCCTCCTTCCGGGCCTGCAGCGCCTGCGCCGCTTCCAGCGCGCATGCCTGGTTTGTGTCGTCCTTTCGCAACGAGGCGAGCAGGGCCTTCAGCGCCGCGTCCGGGTCGCCCGAGCGTCTGTGGGCCATGCCCAACAGATACAGCGATTCGGCAGACAGCTGTTCTTCGGGCATTGCGCTCAGGATCTCCCGGCCCGCCCGCAGATGCTCCTCGGCATCGCCGCGCACCTTGCTTGCCGATGAATCGTATCCATTTTCCGCCAGAAGCGCGGCGTCGGCCAGTTTTTGCGAGGCGCTCCTGAGATAGGCCGTCCCCAGGCGTTCCGCCGCAGCCGGATCCCCCGGGGCCTTGCGTACGGCATCACGCCACAGCGCGACCTCGCTCTGCCACGTCGTCACACGGACAAATGCCGCAACGCCAAAGCCCAACAGCAGTCCCGCGCACACCAGCCCAGAAGCCGTGCGTATCCCGGGCGTCCGGGGAAGCTTCGAGAAGGCCCAGGGCACACCCCACACCAGACCGGCCAGCGGTAGATAGAGGGCGCTGTCCGCCACGGCATGCCCGGCATCCCCCGTCACGCCCACAGCCAGCAGGGCGATGCCAAACCACGCCACGGCCGCACCCGGGACGTCCCCCCGGAACACTGCGGCGGCGGCCCCCACTGTCGCCACGAGCGCCACAAGCGCCAACACGGCGCCCGGAAGCCACGGAGACCCCGGAAGCGCGGGCGCGACCCGCAATCCCACCGGCCAGAGCGCCCGAAGAGCGGCATCCCCTGCGCCGGTCAGGGCAGGCCCCACCCCTTCCGGCCAGAGGTGCTGACCCGAACCGCCGGGGAGCCCGGCCCATGCGCCCACCAGGAACACGGCCAGGACCGCAAAATAACTGGCGACGGGCGCCATCCGTCCACCCGAAAACCCCGGACCTCGCACAATGACGTCGACCGCCACAACCAGAAGCGGAACACACCATGCGCCGCGGCAGGCCCCAAACGCGCACGCATAGGCCAGCACCGCCAGCCCCAGGGTTCCCCAGCGCGGGAAAGCCCGGTCGCCGGTGGCCAGTACAAACAGGAGGACCGAGGTCATGCTGAAGAGCGTACCCAGCAACTGAGCGCGTCCTGCGAGACTGGCCACCGCCTCCACGTTGGCCGGGTGAAGTACAAAGAAGAGCCCCGACAGCATTGCGACCGCTTCAGGCAGGCGTCTTTCGAACAGCCGCCGGCACATGAGATATACCAGCACGCCGTTGAGCAGGTGCAACAGCAGGTTCACGGCGTGGATTCCCGCGGAGCCGCCTCCGGTGACTGTCCTGTTGACGGCCAGACTGAACAGCGTCAGCGGTTCGGGAGCATCCGGCCCGATGGCTTCGGTCCACCGGGCCGCCGTGCCGAGGGTTTCCCCATCGGGAAAGAGTGCCCGGTCGGCCGCGTGAAAGGGGATGCTCAGGACGCCGGAAAACACGACCAGCCCGGCAATGACGATCAGGAAACCCGCCGCCCACGCCATGGCCTTGTCGAGCCCCACGTTCCCTCTGAGCACAGGCTGGGCAAGTTGCTCGTCGAGTTCCGCGTTCCCCGTGCTTTCGGACAAATTTTCTGCGGGCCCGGTGGTCTGTTGGTGTGATTCTTCCGCCACGCGTGGTTCCTCTTCGGCGTTGCCTCATTGTCTGGTCTGCGAAGAAGCCCAATCATAACACGCGCGAAGAGGGTTCAAAAACTGCGCGTGAGGCTATGCCGGCCGCCGTCGCCCCATCACCTGGGCGAGCGCGGCCGCCGCCAGAATCGCCCCCGCCGCGCCCAGCGCATACATGCCCCACTGTCGCGCTGCCGGGGACCGTGGAAGTTCCAGATACAGGGTCGCCCAGTCCTCCGGCAGCCCTGCCCCGGCCGCCTGCTGCACGGTCCAGCCGCCCGCGCTCGCCACGGTGTCGCGGTGGAGCACAAGCGTTCGTGTTGCGCCGGATTCCTCAATTTCCAGTGAGTAGACGGGACCAATCTCTTTGGAGAGCGGCTGGAACTCGACGGCGCAACCGGGCAGGATGACCGCCTCGCCCTGCCGAAATCGCAGGATGCGGCCCGGCCCTTCCAGAGCGGCTTCCTGCAGCGGAGAGTCTTCCCGGCGCAGATAGACCGCGGAGTCGAGAGCCTGGTCCAGTCGGAACGCGTAGGGGGTCGAGTCCAGGGTTGCGATATCCCCGGCCCTCAGCACGCCGCCGCCCGCCTCCTCGCCATTCCGGTAGAGTTGAAACCGCATGGCGCCGGTCTCCCAGGCGCAGGCCAGCAGCACGCAGGGCGCGAGCGCGGGATAGGAAAAGTGCAGCAGCCCGTCCTCGGACGCGCTGTTCGCGGCAACCCAGACGTCTTCAACGGCCCCCTCGCGCACGACCTTGAAACAGAGCGCCGGGCTTTCGGGACCACCGGTGGATTCGGCCCCCCGCACTGCAGACAGCACCACCGCGGTCCCGTCTGCGAGTTCCAGACCACTGCCGGCCTGGAACGAATCAAACCAGTTCATCACGCCCTGTTCCTGGACCCCCCAGCGCGCGGAGGCCATCCCGGGTATGCCCTGCGCGAAGGTCTGTAGAGCCTCCTCTTCGGAACGCACCCAGAGGAACCGGAACACCAAGTCCGCGTCCAGCTTCAACCAGTCGCCGTGCTGGGCGACGATGTCTTCCGTCCAGGGGCTGTCCATCCGGCGCAGCGCCACGACCGCCAGGGGCGTGCCGCCCGATTCGGGCGGTTCCGGGAGAATCCCGCCCCAGGGACGAATCTCGCGCATGGCGAACGTCTCCCCGGCAAGGACAACGGATTCACCGGTCTCGAACGGAACCACGCGCTCGCCTGTACCATCGGTTATTTTCAGCCGCGCTGGAGTGATTTCTCCTGTCTCGTATTCGACCGCCTTCAGGGTCACAGAGAACGGCAGCTTCACGCTCTCGTACGCGTGCTGGAGCTTGTTGAGACGCGGCGGCTCCTCGGGGAAAAGCGTCATCACATCCTGTCCGGCGAGCGGAACAACCTCGAGCGGGGATATGTCCAGAAGCGGGGTCTCCGGCGAATCCGGCCGCAGGACCAGCCTCGACGGCACCTCCAACGGCAGCCACATTTCACCAAAAAAGAGCGGCGCGGCGGGTTCACCGGAGGAACCGAAGAGCAACAGGGCGCCGCCCGTCACGAGAAGCACGAGCCCGATCGCGAACCCTGCGCGGTGCGCCATGTCAGACCCGGTCTTCCGCCAGGGTCTCTTTGACGGCGTCCGGCTCGGCGAATGGCATGTCCGCGGTTTCGGCTCTTGCCTCGACCGCGCCCACGGCATGCGACAGGCCGGCCATGGCGCTGTAGAGCGTCGGGACCACGATGAGCGTCATCAACGTGGCGAAGGTCAGGCCGAAAATCACCGCCACAGCCATGCCGCCCCACCACTGGCTCATCTCGCCGCCGACGATCAGACGCATGGCGCGAAAATCGAAGCTCACTCCGACGGCCATCGGCACCAGCCCGAGAATCGTGGTGACCGCGGTCAGCATCACTGGACGGAACCGCGTCACGCCGGCCGTGACGATGGCCTCGTTCAGCTCCATGCCACGCGCCCGCAACTGGTTCGTGTAATCGATCAGCACGATCGCGTTATTGACCACCACGCCGGCCAGACTCACGCATCCGATCCCCGACATCAGGATGCCGAACGGCATGCGGAAAATGTACAGCCCCAGGAACACCCCCGCCAGAGAGAGGATCACCGAGGTCAGGATGATGAACGGCTGCGTCAGGGAATTGAACTCCGTGATCAACACCAATGCGATGAGGAAGACCGCCACGACGAACGCCTTGAACAGGAAGAACTGCGTCTCTTCCATGTCCTCGTTCTCGCCCGTGTAATCAATCGTGTAGTCGGCGGGCAGCGGAAAATCCTGGAGTTTGGCCTGCACCGCCTGCAACAAACGCTGCTGGTTGAAATCCGGGTGGACATCCGCGGAGACCGTCACGGTCCGTTTGCGGTCAATCCGCTGGATCGAACCCAGGCCCGCCCCCTGTTCGATGCGGGCCACGGAAGAGAACGGCACCCGCCGTCCGTCCGTCGCAATGAGGTTCATGGTGTTAATGTTCGCCAAATCTTCCCGGAATGCTTTGGGAAACCGCACCGTAACATCGTACTCTTCGTCGCCTTCACGGAAATCCGCGGCTTTTCTGCCATTGATCGCGGCCTGCACCGTGAGCCCGATGAGCTGGGTGCTCAGCCCCATCCGCCATGCCTCCTGGCGGTCCACAACCACCTGGACCTCCGGCTTTCCCTTGTTGTAATCGTCGCGGAGATCAACCAGTCCCGGCACATCCTTGATCTCCTGCCGGATCTCCTGAGCCAACCGCGCCAGCGTCGCGAAGTCGTCGCCGCTGATTTCAACGTTGATGGGCGGCCCGGTCGGAGGACCCATATCCATCTGCTCGATCCGGATGTCGGCGCCGCTCAATCCCTGTATGGCATCCCGAAGCTCACGAAGGACCTCTGACGGCAGCTTCTTGCAGTCGCCGAGCTCGGGGAAATCCAGCGAGACCCGGCTGATATGATTGGCTTTCGAGCTCCCGGTCGTCCCTCCGGCCTCCGGCGTGACGCCCAGTGACCCCACGCTCGTGACCACGCTTTCCACATAGGGCGTATACGGCGCGATCATCTCTTCAACCTGACGCGCATAGTAGTCGGACGTGGCGAGATTCGTGCCTTCCGCGCACTCAATGTCGATATATGCCTGTGGCGGTTCCGTTATGGGCATGAAGATGGTTTCGGCGGTCGAGAAAAACACCGTTGCGATCACCACGAGCAAGCCCACGGCCGACAGCACGGTCACCGCCCGCCAGCGCAGCGCGGTGCGCAGGGCAGCCGCATAGGATTTCATCACGAATCCGGCGCCGGTGATGCGGCGCATCGTCCTCCCTTCGTGCACCTGCATGAACACGGAAGCCAGGGCCGGATTAACGACCAGCCCCATAAACAGCGATGCCAGCAACGCCACGATCACCGTGTAGGGAACGTAATACATGAACTCGCCGAAAATCCCCGGCCAGAAAAAGAAGGGCACAAACGCGGCCACCGTGGTCAACGTCGACGTGGTGATGGGCCAGGCGACCTCGGCCGTGCCGGCCTTGGCAGCCTCAATCTTGCTCAGTCCCATCATCCGGTGGCGGTAGATGTTCTCCACCACCACGATACCGTTGTCCACCAGCATGCCCAGCGCAAGGATCAGGCTGAAAAGCACCACCATGTTCAGCGTGACCCCGCTCATGTACAGCACGGCGAACGTGATCAACATCGATACCGGAATCGCCAGCGCCACGAAGATCGCGTTTGCGAATCCGAGAAAGACGAAAATGACCACCAGCACCAGGAGCATCCCGCTCAGAATGCCGTTTTCAAGCTCCGACACGATCTCGCGAATGTAATCCGCCTCGTTCCAGGTCACCGATACGGCCAAGCCCTTAGGGAGTTTGGCCAGCATCCGGTCGATTTCCTCCTGCACTTCATCCGCGATCTGGATGATGTTCGCCCCGGACCGCTTGATCACGGTCAACGTGACCGATGGTTCGCCGTTCAGCCGGGAAATGGTCTCGACATCCTTGAATCCGTCGTAGACCTTCGCCACATCGCGCAGGAACACGGTGCCTTCGGGACTCTGTTTCACCACCAGGTCATTGATATCGTCGGGATTCTTGAACTCGCCCGGCGTCCGCATCAGGAACTTCGCTTCGCCCAGCTCCATCGTGCCCCCGGGCGTATTGACGTTTTCCTGGGCCACCACGCCCATCAGATTCCCAAAAGAAATCCCATACTGCGCCACACGCTCCGGATCCACTTCGATCTGGATTTCCCGTTCGACGCCGCCAATGACCTCGACATCGAGCACGCCCTCGATCGTTTCGATCTGGTCTTCCAGGTCCTCGGCAATCTGGTCGAGCATGGAAAGCGGAAGACCCCCCGACAACGACATGATCATGATCGGGAATTCCGCCGTGTTGATCTCATTGATTACGGGGTCATCAGCCTCCTCCGGAATATCCGGCTCGGCCAGATCCACCTTATCGCGGACCTTCTGCAGCGCATCGTCGATGTCGATATCCGGCTCAAACTCCAGGAAGATGTACGAGAGGCCCTCCACGCTGGTGGATTTCATCTCCTTCACGCCGGAGAGTCCCGCCAGACGCCGCTCGATGGGGATCGTGATGAGCGACTCGATGTCCTCGGGCGCGACCCCTTCGTACGGCACGCTGACGGTGATGTACGGGATCACGACCTCGGGATTGGATTCGCGCGGCAGGCTCATGTAGCTGAAAACGCCCGCGACCAGAATGAGCAGCAGGAGCACGAGAACTGTCGTGCTGCGGTTTATGGAAACATCACTGACGATCATTCAAGGACTTCCTGAACGTCCACCTTTTCCCCGGGCCGCGCTTCGTATTGCCCCTTCACAATCAGGCGCTCGCCCGGTTTCAGACCTTCCGTGACCTGCACGGAGCTGCCCTGAACCAGCCCCACCGTGATGGGGCGCAGTTCCGCGATGCCGTCTTTCTCAACGAAGGCCACGCGCTGCTCGTCAAGCAGAATCGCCGTGAACAGCGGGATCATCAGCGAATCCGGGTAGGTCTCCCGCACAAAGGTCCCGCGGGCAATCATGCCGGGCTTCAGGAGACCGTCGGCGTTCTCCACTTCCACTTCCGCCTTGAAGGTGTGCGTGCTCATGTCGGCGCTCGTCGCGATCCGGTAGATGATCCCGTTGAAGGTGCGGTCCGGTATCGCGTCCATGCGCACCCGAACCTGATCGCCCATCTTGAACTGGGCGATGTCGCGTTCCGGAATGCCGAACATCACCTTCACCTTGTGCACCTGCACCATCCGCACCATCGGCGTGCCAATGTCGACAAACTCATCCTGGTCCACCAGCACCGCATCGACGACACCGTCGAACGGGGCTTTCACCACGCTCTTCTCCAGTTCGATCTGAAGCATGCGGAGCGAAGAATCCGCCACGTCGCGATTCGCCACCGCGCTGTCCAGACTCTGCGCCGTGCCCGCACCGCTCCTGGCAAGCCGCTCGATCCGTTCGAGTTCCTGCAGCGCCAGCTTGTGCTGCGCCTGAGCCTGCCCCAGCCGCGCCCGGATCGATTCCGTATCCACCCGGTACAGCTCCTGCCCGGACTTCACGGTGTCGCCCTGTTCAATCCCCTTCTTCTCGATCTTCCCGCGCACTTCCGAACTGAGGATGACCTCTTCCCACGGCTGCACGCTGCCCGTCAACACCAACTGGTCTTCAACGGTCTCGCTTTTCAGCACACGCACACTGACCTGCGGCAGGCGTTCGATGACGCCCTCGGTCTCCGTCTTCGCCTCGGAGGGCGCCACCCGCGCCGTCACGGCGATTACGGCCGTGACGCCGGCCATGATCCCCAGGCAGATGACAATGCTCCAAAGCGTCCGGCCAAAACTGCGCTCATTCTGTTTCATAAATCGTTCTCAGCTCCATGCACCACCTTCGCGAACCTGAACCAGGAACGGATTCGGCAGAGAAAGCCGTTCCACGCCTCCCGGCCCCGCTCCCCGCAGGAAGAGATCCACCAGACCCTTTCCCAAATCCGGCGTCAGCGTGACGCTAGGATAGCGTGATTTAACCATCATGTGAAAGTCCATCAGCGCGTTGAACGCCAGCGCCAGGGCCTCGGGTTCGCCACCCGACAGCTCGCCCCGGTCCAGTCCAGCCTGCATAATCTTCACCAGGCGCGCGAACCACTCATCGAGCAGTGGTTCGTCCAGCATGCCCGGCGCCTGTTCCGGCGGATTGAAGATCACATGCACCAGAAGACGCACCGCATCGAGGTTTCGCTCCGCCCGCTCGAACGCGTTGCAGATCAACATCTCCAGACAGGACTGACACCCGTCGGCCTGCTCGAGAACGGCGTCAGCGTCCGCAATCATCTCGGCCAGACACTTGCGCACCAGTTTCCGGAATAAATCTTCCTTATTCTTGAAATAGTAATAAAGAACCGGCCGTGTGACCCCCGCCTCCTCAATGATCTCGCGTACGCTCGCCCCTTCATAGCCCTTTTTGGAAAAAAGACTTAGGGCTCCTTCCAGCAAACGGATCTCCGCCCCGTTTGCGGGGTCGCTCGCGCCGTTGGAGTGCGTTCTTCCCATGGGTATGCTGACCTACCGTTCGTTAGATAACCGCAGCAATTGTACATCGCAACCCCACGAATGTCCAGCAAATTCTCTCTTGACAACACCACCCCAGTGCCCCGCTCAGACGACGCCATCTCCAATCCACTTGCGAACTGCCACTCCCACGGTCCGGGCCTGCCGCGCTATCCTTCCAGGGCGGATGCATTGCCCCCCATGATCGGCACGCGCGCCCCTTTTCCGGGCACAAGCCACGAGAATCCCGCCACCAGCATCGCCAGCGCTCCCGCAGCCGCGAAGACGATCTGAAACCCCAATTCCTTCCACATGAGCCCTGCCCAGAACGGGATCACCATCGACGCGATGTGATTCACCGTCACGCCGAGCGATAAGGTGCCGGTGAGCTCGTCGGGGTCCGACGCCAGGCGCGAAACGTACACGGTACGGCCCGTTCCCAGTGCGAAAAGCAGGTTGTCGAGGATGAAGCACGTGCCCGCGATGAGCAGGGCCACCCGGGGACCGCCCGGAAAGAGCCCCGCGAACCCGTACCCCAGACACACCAGCGTCAGGGTAAGGCCATCGCCGACCATCACAACGCGCTCCCCCCATTCATCCATCGCCCACCCGGCAACGGGTTTGAAAACGAGGCCGATGCCGGAGGCCAGCATCAGGAGAAATGCGATGTCGCCGGGAGAAAGCCCGTACACATGAATCAGCACCCACGGACCAAAGGTGATGAAGATCTGTTTTCGCGCTCCGAACAGAAACTCGAGCACGTAATAAAGCCAGAACTTGCGGCGCATCACGAAGAACGACCTCCGGTAATGCACGCCGGAGACCTTTAACCGGGAGTAGATAGCGGCTGCGACGACTCCCCCGCCGGCGGCGCACAGAAACCCGGGCAGGTACTGAGGCGCCTCGTCGCTGAAGGACAGCCAGATCACCCCCGTTCCCAGAACCGTGCCCAACGTTCGCATGCCGCCCAGTTGCCCCAGCCGGAACCCGCGCCTGTTTTCCTCGCTCATGGCGATCGTGAGCGAATGCGATATCGGCTGAATCAGGTGCATGCCCATGCTGCCGACCAGCATGGCGGCGACCATGAACGCGTACGAATTACCCGCGAGTCCCAGGCCCGCCGTGCCGGCCGCAAACACCACCGCGGCCAGCGCGCCCATGCGCGTAAGCGACAGCGCGCCTAGAATCCCGGCAAACACCACCACCAGGAACCCCGGCAGTTCCCGCGGGAATTCGAGGCCCCCGCGCGCCTCCGCGGTCATCTGGAAGGTGTCCGAAAGGTAATTGTTGAAGATCGACTCGTTGATTCCCATGGACGCCGCCATGACAATCTCGGCGCCGAAAAACAGATAGAGCGACGAAAGGCGTTTCACAAGATACGATCCACCGCGAGTCGCGGATTACGAGGGGGTGCTTGGACCCAGGAACCGGCAGGGCCATTCCTGCCCGGAATATGCGGTGCCCCGGGTGGCCTCCCACGCGGAGAAAAATGACATCCCGAACATGAGGCCCACCACAATCCATTCCCACCGGGCGCGCAGCTTTTCATACACAGGCACCCCCATCAGCATCAGCACCGGCATGGCGGGGATGTACCACCGAAACCCGTACAGCACGCCGCCGTAGTTGTTGGTCTTCAGACAGTAATACGTCGTGAGAATCACAAAGCCCAGCGCGCCGAGGAGGAGCGGGCGATGATACCGCAGCGGTTTTCTCAGGAAATAGCGCACCGGGCTCAAGAGCCCCGCGAGCAGCACGGGATACATGATGAATACGCCGCAGCGCCCGAAGGTCATGTGAAACAGATAGGTGCCTTTCGGCTCATTCAGTCCGTCGATGCCGGTGGGATGACGCCAATACGAGTTTTCAAAAAGATACATTTCCGGATGCACCTGCACGGGGAACGGACTGCCCGTTACGTGCATCATGACGCCCGCATGCACGGCCACGGGCGCCGCCACCGCCAGCGCAGCCCATCCGAGTGTTTTCCGCGGGAAATGATACATCAGGCAGAATCCCGCAATGGCCGCCCAGATCGACGCCGGCATCTCCACGGTCAGCACCAGGCCCGCCGACAACCCGAACAGCGCAAACCGCCACGGCGCAGGCGCCCATTTCCGGTAGATGAGTCCCAGCGCCAGATACAGACACAACACCAGAAAGAAAGTCCCTGGAATGTGGTTGTTGATGGAGAGGCTGTAACCCCAGAGCTGGGTCCCGAAGGCCAGAAAGAGCGTCACGATCCACCGGATCAGCGGGTCGACGTCAAACAACGCGACCGTGCGGTCAAACAGCAAGACCGTCAAAAAGAATGGCACCCAAACAAAAGTGAACGTAAGCACGCGCATGACCTTGCCGCGGTCCGCCTCGTTCTTCAGGTCCAGCCCGAACACGCTTCGCAGCACCACGTACTCCCCCGTCATCATCAGGGGCAGGATCGGCGGTTTGCTGCTGATCTCGCGGCCTCGCGCCAGAACCTTGTCGACGGTATTCGACGCAAACGGATTGGGCTCCCGCCCCTCCGGCGCATCGAGGTAGAAACTCCCGTACTCGGTCAGGCTGTACATGGTCGCCAGGCGGCTCAGGGCCAGATCGTGGCGCGCGGCGGGAATAGCGCACGCCCCGAGCACGCCGAATACGGCCAGAGCCGCATAGAGGAGAATGTTCAAGACAAAAACGACGTTGGGCTCACGGGACCGGTCCACGATTTCTTCTCCCGGCGGTTTCTCACAACCATGCGGATCTCAGTGCGCGGTGGCTCCGGACAGAGCGCGACACCCCGCGGCCGCGGCCTCGCCCTGCGCCCCATCTAGCGGCCGAAAATGCCTCCAAACATGCGCCTGAAGAACCCCTCATCCTCGCCCTGGAGATCGAGCTCTTCCTTTATCCGCGGCTCGACGGCGCGCCAACCCGCGCCGTCCGGTTCTTCCTTCACGTCCACGACAAACAGACTGGCGACTTGCACCCATCGGCCATTGCGCCACTGGTACGTCAGGGTTTCGCTCCCCGTTTCGCGGTAGAAAAGCGCATCCTCCCGCGCCGCATCCTTTTTCCGGTGCATCTCGGTGGCAAAACGCTGTTTGGGCAAGGTGACCTCACCCACCAGGGGAGCCATGCGCGATTGCGTCTCCTGAAGCCGAACCTCCATGCCCGCCGCGCCCTGCGGATACAGCGAATACTCTTTCAAAAAAAACGGTTCGCGCCTGACGACGGGCGCGTTCTCCGGAGAGTCCACCCGGGACGCATCGGCCACGAGTTCCTCGACGGACTCGCGCAGTTGCTGTTCCTTCGATGTGGCAGACGCCTCTTGACGTTGGGCTTCGGGCGTATCCGAAGCGGTCATGGAGGAATCCACCTTCCCCCCGTCCCCGAACATGCCACACCCCGGCAAAACGGCCAGCGCAATCACCACCAGCCCGGTCCAGAACCCATTTTGACGCACGATACCTTTATCCACCGGCCTGCTCCTTGAATTGGCGAGAAATTGCCGCACCACTCCCATTTCCACGCATCGCTCCCACTCCGCGCAAACGGGACTTAATATACCACAGACGCGTGGAAAGACAATACGCGCCGCCGCTCGGGCACAGGGCAATCGCACTAAAAACCAGATAGAAACCGTCAGTTCGCCGGAAGAACCACTGTTCTCTATTTGCCGCAAGTCAGCGGATTCGCCAGAAGAAAATGCAGAAGCCCGCAGGAAACAGTGTTTTCCAACGTCTTTCCGCGCAAGCAGGAAGG
>JAAYAQ010000210.1 GCA_012719295.1 Candidatus Hydrogenedentota bacterium
CCCCCTACTGTTATTCAATGCTAAGCACCCGAGTGGCAGTTGGTCAAGCCTGCGCAGTACCTCGAAGCGACGGGCGGAAGCCGCGACGACGTTGCCGCGGGCGCTAGGGCGTGCTCTCAGGGCGGACTTCCCGGTCCAGACGGACCCCGGCCTCTTCTCCTGACTCAAAGTAGTTCTCTTTGGGCAGGTGCCGGAACCAGAGGAAATACATCCCGATGAGCCCGATGGCACATAGCCCCAGGGTCGGGTAAAAGGTGTTCCAGGATTGGATGATGGCCTGCATCGGAAGCATAAACAAGGTGACCTGCCACAGCATCGCGAACGGCACACAGAGGATGTCGCGCCTGTGTTCGGTTTCCATGGCGGTGCGATCGTCGTCGCTGAGCATTTTTTTGAACGGCCCCCAGAATCCGAACGGCCGCGTGATGCGGTAGAACCGGCCAACGACCTCATTGTCGTCGGGGGCGGTGAGATAGGTGCCGATGATGGACGCGACAGTGCCGATGGCGCCCAGGAACAGGAACTGCCAGCGCTCGTCGAGGTCCGGGAAGAACCAGCGCTGGGCGATGGCCGCCGCCATGCCGACAAAGGTGCCGGCCGCGAAGCCGCCCCCGTTGAACCGCCACCAGATGAGCCGGAGGAGCGTGGGCATCATCAACCCGCCGCCAAGGCCCATGACGATCCATCCCCACACGTCGTTGATGCTTTTGATCGAAAACGCAAACACGAAGGAGATGACTACCAGGATCACGACGCCCGCCCAGCTGACATAAATCAATTCGCGAGTTGATGCGGTCCGATGCAGGTACTTCTGGTAGATGTCCCGCGTGATGAAGCCCGTGCAGCCGTTCACCTGGGCATTGAACGTGGACATGGCCGCCGCGAGCAGCACGATCAGCAGGAGCCCGCGCAGCCCGGGCGGGATGTTGTAGAGCAACACCGCGGGGAGGATGCGTTCGGGATCGACGCCGCCCTCAAACCCGACCAGCATCAGCTTCTTGGGCCAGTCGGCGCCCATGATCGTCTCCAGACCGGAAATCAGCGTCCGCGGGTAGTGCGCGGGGTAATTGGCGACATCGGACAGGGCGGTCGCCCAGTGGGCCTTGTCAATGTCGGGCAGTTGCTGCTTGATGAGGTCGGCCGTCTGGACCAGCATCTCTTTGTCTGGGAAGACCTGGTGGACGAGCACGACGCCGAGGGCCGCGAAGCCCATCATCATAGGCCAGCGGACACTCATCAGGAAGGTCCAGAAGGCCGTGAGCAACCCGCACTCGCGGTCATTGCGGGCGCCAAAATACCGCGCATCGGCGCCGGACGGGACGCCCGCGATGACGTTGCGCAGCAGGTAGAACAGCGCGAACATCATCAGCGATTCGTACTGCTCGTATCCGGCAGGCATCTCGGTCTGCCAATGGGGGGCGCTGGCCAGCCACTGGGCGTTACCCGTAACGCTTGTGGCCAGCGCGCCGAAATCGGCAATCCCGGACACACCGCCGAAGGCCATAACGGAAATGACGATCACGCCGATCAGAATAATCACCGCCTGGAACAGGTCGGTGAACACGACGCCGTAGAAGCCGGAGATCATGGTATAGATCGTCGTGATTCCCATCATGACGACCGTGCACCAGAACGGGGAGAATGGGAAGAACATCGTCAGGAACAGCCCCGCGCCCTTAATCAGGTAGGCCAGCATGCCGATGGAACACACGATGCCCGCGAGCGCCTGCACGAACTGCGCAAAGCGTCCGCCGAACCCGTCGCCGAACCGGAACACCATCCATTCCGCGGCCGTGATGCACTTGGAACGGCGGTGCCACTTTCCGCCCCACAGCATCATGAAGGCCAGGCCCAGGCACGCTCCGCCGCGAAACTCGATGAACAGTCCGCGCGGCCCCAGCAGATAGAGAAACGAGGTGATGACCATGGTGCCGGTCATGTCGAGGAAGTACGCCATCCCCGACACGCCCAGAGCCCACCACGGCAACCGCCGCCCCCCGATGAAGTAGTCCTCGATGCTCTTTGACGCCATGCGTTCCAGGGCAAGGCCGAGAACAACCAGCGCCGCGAAATACCCGCCGATGACCGCATAATCGAGCGTGTTCAGTGACCACATGCTGTTGTGACTCCTCCTGAGCAGTGCGGCATTCTACCATGGAGACTGATGTCAGTCTTCCCCCTTTGGCTCGACGTCCGCACGGGGCGGTTTGAGTCCGGCCCCGGCGGCACGCTTCCGGCGCCACTGCGACAGCATGGGTTGATGCTGCCGCTATTCCGTGCGCCGGTAGTTCACTTTGAGTCCCTTCAGAGACTCGTTATTCACAAACTCCAGCTCGACTGCCCTGGGGGCCCTGGCCTCGATCTCGATGGTGTCGCCCTCTTTGCGCCAGGACACTTCGACTGGACCATGGATCGATGCGGTCGCGCCTTTGGCCCATGCCAGGCCGGAGAGATACGGGCTGATGCTGAACTTCGCTCCGCCGGCCGACGCGGGGACGATGCCGAGCACGATCCGGTTGAGCGAGTGAATGGGCGAAGCCGACCATGCGTGGCAATGACTGCGCGTGGGGAAGTCTTGCCATGTGACGGTGCTGTCGGCGAAGGTTTCCCAGACCGTGGTGGCCTGGTGGTCCAGCATGGGCTGATAGTATTGGTAAATCCGCGCGATGACTTCGTCGGTCCGGCCGGCCTTCTCAAGCATTTCGAACAGGTAGAGCACGGCGAACGGCGAACCGACCTGTGTCATACCCTCGGGCGGGTTGAGGACCTTATCGAGGATCGCCGCGCGCCTGTCCTCGGGTGCGATGTCATAGAGCAGCGACAGGAATCCGGTGTGAACGCATGTTTTGACGCTGGGAATGCCGTCATCGTGGACGCTGTCGGGATACCACGCGCTCTGCTCGTCCCACAAGGCATTGATGGCCTCGATGAGGCGCTGGCGATACTCGCGCAGCCACTGGGCATTTTCGTGGTCACCCAGTACCTGGGCGGACTTCAGCGCGGAGTCCACGGCGCCGACCGCGAACATGCTGTTGTGAGTGACGGTCCTGGCAGCGTCGTCAATACCGGCCCAATCGAACATGTTCCAGTAGGGGGCGCTGAACAGGCCCCGTTCGTCTGTCATCGCCCGGGCGCTCTTCAGATTCCTGATGACGTAGGGATAGACCCATGTCAGGAATTCGACGTCTCCGGAATAGTAGTAGTAATCCCAGGTGGAGATTGTCCAGAGGAAGCTCCAGACGGGAATCACGATGTCCCAGGTGCTTGGGGTCTGGGAGATGGTCAACGGATTCCGCAGGGCGTGCAGGTACTCCATCGGTACCCCGGCGTCTTCTCCCAGCACGTACGGTTTGTGGTCGAGGGAATACGCGGTAAGCTTTGCACAGCGGCGGGCAAGATCCGGGGCGCCAAAGGCGCTAAATCCGATCAAGGCTTCATTGCGGGCATCGCCGACCCAATGCGTCTGCTCGTACAAAGGGCAGTCCGTGAATGTGTCTTCCATACAGAGCTTCAAGGTACGCGCCGAGATCTCCCAAATCTTGTTCAGGCGCTCGTCAGAGCATGCAAACGAGCCCACGGGCGCGACGGGATACGTCGACTCGACCAGCCGGACCGCCCGGAGGGCGGCGGGCCTCTCCAGATTGCGGAACGTCAGGAAGAGATACCGGCCGGAGCGACGCATCAGGCTGGTGAATTGATTGTCGCCCTCCCCGCAGATATAGCGCATGTCGTTGCGGTAACGGTCGGTGTGCTGGACCTTGCCTTGCGGATTGATGTATTCGATACCGGCGATGTCGATGATGGTTCCCGCACCGGCGTTCACCTCGAGTTGCCAATATCCGATGTTCTGCGCGCCGAGGTCATAGATCAGTTCTACATCGCCTTGGCCGTCGGGCTGAATGACCACCTCTCCCCTGCCGGTAATCACGGCGTCCGGGGTGCTCACGGTCGCGGCCTTGAGCACTTCGCGCTTCATGAAGTCGCCGTGCACGTCTTCAGTGACCTGAGCGATCTCCAACACGGTCGCGACGTTACCCAAGCGGGCTTTGAATGCGTCCAACGTACCGCTGTGTTCGATATGGTCCCGAGCCAGGCCATCGAGCGTTTTTTTAACTTCGCCCTGCTTTTCCCTGGGCCATTCCGACCACTCCAGGTCGGTAGCCGAGAACTTCCCCTCGTTGAACGGCGCATAGGCCCATGCGGACCTGCCGGGCGAATCCATCGGGGCTTCGAGCGCGAAGTCTTTGTCGCAACGGATCCTGACAACGGTATCCGAACGCCAATGGCCGAAATACTCGGTCAACACAACGAGCATGAAGTGTTTTCCGGCGCTCAACTCGATTCCGTTGTCCCTGGCGTGCGCCGCATCGACGGCGCCGCCGTCGATCACGACCGCGTTGCCGTCGGCGTCCACCTTCAGGGTCGCGTTTTCAGGAAGCACAACGACCGTCGCGTAGGCGCCCGTCATGGCCACGTGGTTATTCGCCGGCATGACTTCGCCGGGGTAGGCCAGGCTCACCGTCGGAAACACGAAGGATTTTCCGGCCGGCCGCTTGACGACGTTCGCGGCCACAAATGCGTGTACGGGAACCGGCTGGAGGGTCAGTAGCGCACAGTCCCGTTCATTGAGATCCTGCCACGGCCCGTCATTCGCGGCGTGTTTGACGGCGGCAGGCGCGAAGGAGCCGGCGCCGGCCAGGCGCGCATCATAGATCTCGTACGGGCCCATCTGGACGCACTGTTTGGGCGCAAACTGCGCCCATTCGTCCGCGTTTCGCGTTTCCCAGGTCTGGTCCGTTCCTATGGACTGCACCACCTCGCCGGCGGCGTCCTTGAGATCCAGCTGGGCGAGCAATCCCGCCCCGGCCGGGAATTGGTGAAACGTCCCGACGCCATAGAATTTGGCGATGACCCGCATCTCATTGGTTCCTGCCTTAAGGTACGGAGTCACGTCAATCACGTCGTACTGGTAGTGACTGGGCCAACTTCGAGCGGGGCCGTCGCCGACCCACGCATCATTGATATACAGGCGGTAGAAGCTGTCCGCCGTGATGCGGAGCGTGGCCGAGGCATGGCCGTCAGCCTCAAACGTCTTTCGGGCTTCGATGGTGTCGTTGTAGTGCGAGTCGCGGGCGCCATTGCGCCATATCCACGACGCAGCCCACTCTGGCTGGGCCGCCGCGGCAATCATGGGCGCCAATACGACAAGATGAGCAGAGACCAGGATCGTGTTCATGATTCTCTCCGTTAGGTCTGACGGCGTAAACGGAGCGATTATAGCGGAAGACCGCCCGGAATCAGAACAAGATAAAAACCGGCGCGCCCGTCTGCACAAACATGCCGGAAATGCGGGCGCGCGGCTTGCGAGTCGCGAGGAATCACTTCTGCCATGGTGTTTGCAGGCCGTAGTGCGCCGGGGGCCCGGGGAGGTAATACAGCTCGCAACGGAACCAGTCCTGGCCGCCGGGGAGGTCGTCGAGGTAAACAGCGGCGGTGTAGTCATTTGCTTCGCTGGGCTGTTCGAGGACAAAGGGGTGCATCGGACGTGAATAGAGGTCTTTCGGGACCACCGTGACGGGTTCTCTGGGGAGCGTCGCGAGGATGTCGAAGCGGCGCACATCCGGCCCATCCCAGCGGAGGTGTTCGACGCGGTATTCGCCGCCGGTGACGTGCACGAGATCCTGCCCATCCACGAGGATATCAAAACTGGCGAACTTCACCGCCTTGTCC
>JAAYAQ010000211.1 GCA_012719295.1 Candidatus Hydrogenedentota bacterium
CCGCGACCGGCGAAACCGTCATGACGCCGCCGGCGCCGCCCGCAGTCAGGGTGGTCCATGAAGAAACGGTCTATACGCATACCCCGGCGAACAATGGCTCGGGACCGTTCTGGAGTTCCGGCTGCACCACCCTTGCCCGGGTTGGGGACACCGTGGTGCTGTCGGAGATGGAAACGGGCCCGGACGTGCCGCTGCTCTGCAATACCCGGTGGCGGCTGCACGCACGCACGGAGAACGGATGGCGCCTCCTGGCCGAAGCCGACGGCTACCGGCAGCGTGAACCCGCCGTCCTCGCCACCACGGGACCCGAGGCGTTCTATCTGTACGTAAATGACAGCACGGAACCGCCCGGCACCAAGTACGGCCCTTGCACGCCCTACCTGCTGAAATTCAACCTGGAAAACGCGGCCAATCCCCAAACGCTCCGTCCGGTTTGGGAGGGCGAAACCACATTTACCGATCATTCCTACCGGGGGTACGCGGCGGATCGCGACGTCCAGGAACTGCTCATGCTCAACATAGACGCCAAGACGAGCGAGCAGAACTGGTGTCACATGAACGCCAATGGCGAAGTCCTGGGCAATGGCAAGATCACGTTCCCCATCCGGTCGTGCTACCCCCAGGCCGCGCTGAAATCCGGCGCCGCGTACGTCCTCGCCGTCGGCGATATCCGGGAACCCGTCACGGAATGGGCGGACTACAAGTTCGAGCAAACGAAAAGCTCATGGGATTATGTCTTCCGCATCCTGTATTTCACGTGGACGCCCGATCTCCGCTCGCAGGGATTCGCCCCCGCCATCGAGATTGCCAATGTCGACGCGACGGCGGGGCACGTGTTTGGCCAGGACCTCTACGTCACCCCGGGCGGCGATGCGTACGTCATGTACACCCAACGGCCGGTGAGTACGCCTCTCATGCGCGACAGGTTCTTCCCGGACCTTTCGATCATGGATTCGCTGCACCTGGCGGTTGTGCGCGGTGGCCAGGTCATTGAGCGAAAAGTGCTCCTGGAGGGGACGGACACGCGCCAGCCCGGGTGCGCGCGATTCCACGTCGCGGCAAACGGCGACCTCTACGCGCTTGTGTACGCGGCCATCGACGGCGCGCCGGGCAACTATCTCATGCCTGTCAACCCGCCGCCGGACGGGCCCTCGCTCATCCCCATCCCCCTTCAGCAACCCACGTCGTCATTCCTTCTGGCAAGCCCGCGCGCGGGCAATGCCCCGTCGAACACCATCGACCTGGTCGGCGCGGGTCCCGCGAACAGCATCGTGTACGCGCAGATGGCCCTGGAGCAGTGATCGCCGGGACAATTAATTCACAACGCATCGCCCCCGCCACGGGCGCATCGGACGTGACACATCGGACGTGACGCATTGACAACTCTTGACGCCGCGTCATATCATGGGCCCACAATGACCATACAAACACGCAAACAACGCGATCTTCGCAGACGGGAAGATCTCTTTCTTCAGGTGGCGCGCAGGCTGCTGCTCGAGCGCGGTTTTCATGGGTTGACCATGGATCGCATCGCCGAGGAAACCGAGTACTCGAAAGGCACGACCTACCTGCATTTCGGCTGCAAGGAGGAGTTGATCCTCGAACTCGGGAAACGGTCCCGCCGTCAGCGCCTGGAACTCATCACCCGCGGCGTTACCTTCGACGGCCGTCCGCGCGAGCGCATGGTGGCGATCGGGGTAGCGGTGGATATCCATACGCGCTTGTTTCCCGACGACGTCCGCATCTGGGAGATCATGAATGCGGAGTCCATCATCGAGAAGATCCCGGCCGACCGCCAGCCCGACCTCAAGGCCTCCGACATCGCCGTGAATGACATGCTGATCGGGCTGGTGAACGAGGCGATCGCGTGTGGCGACCTGGTCTTGCGCCCCGGTGATTCGCCCCAGGAGATCACGTTTGGACTGTGGGCCATCACGGACGGCGGGTTTGCGGCCATCCTCGGCAACGCACCGCTGGAGCACTTGAACCTTCGTGATCCCTACGCGGCGATTTTCAAGAATTGCCACGTTCTCGGCGACGGGTACGGGTGGCGTCCCTTGTCGACGGAATGGGATTACGACGCGACCGTCGAGCGGATCCGTCGCGAAGTGTTCCCGGAAGAGTCCCGCGTGGCCTTCGGCGGCGGGGAAGCGGCCTGACCGGGCCGGGTGGCCGCCCGCGGCGGCGCGGGGTATTCCGGTGGCCGCAGTGCTGGTTCACGCCGGACAGGGGTGGCGGAATCACAAACAAGCGCGTACCGCAACCAGGATAGGCACCATGCAGGCACGATTTCGCCCGTTGCCGGTTCTCTTTGTGCTTACGGCGGCATTCGGCATGGCCCAGGCGCAGCCCGGGGCTTCTTCCAACGGCCATGTGCTCAACCTTGAACGCTTCGGGGCGGGCGTCCCCGGTGGGTGGCTGCTCGACGGCAACGGCTTCACCTGGGAGCCGGAAACCGGACCGGGCCGGCTCGGACCCGGCGCGGGACGCCTTCACTTCGGCGACGCCGGGCGCATTGAGATCACCTCGCCCGCGCACCGCCTGGAACCCGGCCGCCCGCACACGCTCCTCCTGTGGTTCCGTTCCGAGCCCGCGGGCGCGTCGCTCTCGGTGTCGCTTCATGACAACGAGAGCCGTCAGGCCCTGGCCTTCGAACAGACGGTCACGGCCACGCCGGAGTGGCAGCAGGTGCGCATGACCCACGCGCTTCCGGAGGCGTTGAAAGACTGTTACTACCTCCGTCTGTCGGCGAGCGGCGCCAACACCACCCTCTGGCTTGACGGCCTCTGGCTGGGCGCCACGGATGCGGAACTTCCCGCGAACTGGCAGCCCGCATGGCACGCGGCCGCTGTGGTTGTCGCACCCGATGCGCCGTGGGGCGTCGTGGCGGGAAACGGACCGCTGCGGTACCGGGTACGCGTCGCGGGCGCGACCGCTCCGGGAGCGCGGCTTCAGACCCGCGTCGTCTCCACGACCGGCGAGACCGCCAGCCAGCCCGCGCTCCCGCTCGACACGACGGGCAACTGGATCGGCGCGGCCGAGATCTCGGGCGACATCGCAAACCGTTTTGGGATGTTTCGTGTGGAAGCCACAGTCGTCGATCCGTCCGGCAAGGCCCTGTCGCCGATGACGGAGACCCTGCTGGCGCGGGCGCCGGAACCGTTTCCCGCGCCGTTCCGCGACTCGTATTTCGGGATCCACGTGAAGCTGACCGCGCCGGACCTTGAGGCCATGGCGCGGCTGGGCTACAAGTGGCTGCGGCTCCACGACGCGTCCGGCATCACCAAGTGGGGCCTGATCGAGCCCGAACCCGGCCGCTGGGTCTGGCACGACGACGAGGTGGCGCTGGCCCGCGACAAGGGGTTTTTCATCCTCGGCATGCTCGACAGCGCGCCCGCCTGGGAATCCGGCGCGCAGGAGGAAGGGTATTTCAGCATCTACAGCGCCCCGAAAGACCCCGAGAACTGGCGCAACTACGTGCAGCGCGTGGTCGCGCATTATAAGGGCGCGATCGATGACTGGGAGGTGTGGAACGAGCCCTGGAACCCCATGGGGTTCTTCAAGGGGGGCAATCCGCAGCGCTACACCGAGCTGCTCGAGATCGCCTTCACCGAAACCCGGGCGATCAACCCCGGCGCAGTGCTCGTCGGCATCGACACGTGGCCGCCCTACTGGGATGCGATGACCCTCGCGGCCGGGGCGTACGAGTACTATGACGTCCTGTCGTTTCACCGCTACGACCCGGGCATGCACGGCTATCCGAACGATCCCATCGACCGCATTGCGAAACGGTTGCGCACGGCCCAGGAGAAATACGGCAAACCCAAACCCCTCCTGTTCAGCGAAGGCGGGCCCGACGTGACGGTTTTCCACGGGTCCTTCTTCTCGTTCGCGGAACCGGCGCTTACCGGCGACTGGTCGTGGTGCGCCGACCAGTACGCCCGGATGTACCTCACCACGATCGCCTCCGGGATCCAGCGGTTCTTCGCCTATTCCGTCCACAACCACACGCACCACGGGCACTCGACACACATGATGGTGGAGCCGGGACCGTTGCCGCGCCCGCTTCACCTCACCGCGGCGGCCCTGGCGCATTTCGTCGACGGCGCGGCCTACGTCGAGCGTCTTCGGCCCGCTCACGACATCAGCGCGCATGTGTTTATCCAGCCCCATGACCGGCCGTACGCGGCGGGAGAGTGCACCGTGGTTGTGCTGCATGCAAACGGCCTGGATCCCGAGCCGTTGCCGCGGCCGGTGCCCGGGGACGTCGCCTGCTACGACCGCTGGGGCAACCCGAGCGCGCCCCCCACGGAGGCGCTGCGAAGTCCGGTCTATCTGGTGGCGTCCGGCGACGCCGCCGCCGCCCTGATGTCCGCGCTCGCGCCTGCCGGGCCGGGCGCGCAACCGTAGGAGCGCACACCATGTCGCGAAAGGGCCTCGTATGCCTGCTTGTCTGCCTCGCGTGCGCCGGCGCGCGGGCCCAGATGTTTCCGGAAGAACGCGACGGGCTGAATGCGCTCCTGGGCCAGGTTGAGAGTTCCCTCACCTCGCAGACGCCCCCGCTGTGGTCGCTGTTTTCGCCCCTGGGCTCCCTGGCCATCGTGGACAACGGCGCGGGACGCTGCACGACCGCCCGGCGCGAGGAACTGCGGCGCGACTCCGGCACGGCCGAGGCCTTCGCCCTGCCCCGGGGCGCCCGGGCCACGTTCCGCGTTTATGAAACCGCCCGCGAACTGATGACCGGGCAGGCCATCTTCGAATCGCCCGAAAACACCCATTGGCTGGCGACGTTTGCGGCGCTGCCCGACGGCCCCGGGGGCGCGTACCGGCTGACTGCCCTGTGCGTATTTCCTTCCGATCAGCTCCTCTCTCCCGAGGGATCGCAGGACGCCGTGAGTGTGGTGAAAGAATGGGAACGGGTGGTCCGGGAAGGTCAGATGCTGGAACTGCGCCGGCATCTCTACCCCGAGCCGTTTCTGGCCATCATGGGCAAAGGCGGCATGGAACTGTTCCTGTATGTGGATCCCGAGCGCTACATCACGATGGCGCGCTACGCCGTGGAAGTGGGCCGGCCGGAGATCTCCGAAATGTCCGGAATCCGCGTACACTCAAACGGCGCCATTGCCGCGGTCACCGGCGCCTGGAAAGCGCCTAACGTGGTGTTCGGTCTCGGCAATTATCGTTTCACCGCGCTCCTGCTCAAAACGGATGGGGCCTGGAAAGTGGCCGGCCTGTTCATGGGCACGCAGACGCAATACTGAACGTACCGGCCGAAACGCGACGGCGTTCGCGTCAGGCAGAGAACGCGCCGGATGCGATGTCCGCAATGAGCTGCCTGCCCAGCACGAGCGCTGCTTCCGGGAACCGCCACTGCGCGGCAAGCCGTTCCGACACCAGCTCGCGCAGTTGGGGCAGCACCAGCATTTCCGCGGCCTGTTCGCTCGACAACGACCGCGCCACGTACGAATCCTCATCGAACGTGTCGAAGAAGCTCCGCAGGCCCCGGTCCGCGTCGCCGCCGACCGCGCCGAAATCCTGGCCGTAGATGTGCATGGCCGAGCTGTAGTCCGCGTAGCTGCCCACCCGGACCGGGCGTCCCGTCTTCGCGGCGATCTGCCCGGCCACGACCTGTTGGAGGAAGGTGAGGCCGATGACGTTGTCCGGCCACGCCTTGTAGAGGTCGCGCGACCGCCACATGGTGTTCATGTTCAACACCAGGTTGCCGCCGGCATCTTCCGGGCACCGCAACTGCACCTCGCGCAGGCACGGCACGTCCTCTTTCAGGTACGGATCGATATTGGGCACGGAGGTGGTCGCGACGGCCCGCCGCGAAAAGGGGGTTTGGACGATGCGCTCGATAGCCATGGCCATCTGGTCGACGGTAGCCCCCGTCACGTCCGGATGCGCAAACAGCCGCTGGTGGTATGTATAGGGCCATTCTGTTGCCGACAATTCGCCCGAGAGCGCCTGCTTCAGTTGCTCCATCGGGACGACCATGTGATCCTTGATGCCCATGATCTCGGCGATGTAGGTGCCGATTTCGCAGAACGACACCGGCGGGAACCGCGGTTCGCCAAACGGTTCCGTCACCTCGATGAGCACGCGCGCGTCGCGGCTGGGCGGGTCAATGTACGCGCCGCTGGCGTCCTTGCGATCGTATTCCGTGCGGATCGCCAGCCCCTGCTCCCACACCGCCTTCATCGCGCGGTAATGGGCCCGCGGGATCGTGTCCGCCACAACGTGCAACGTCGGAATGCGTCCGCCGGTGTCAGCCTGTTCAGTCATAGGGCGCTCCTCCCCCTCTGCGGTTTGAGCCCGTATCATAGGCGGCCCCGCCTTCCGGTGCAACCGGCGCGCAGGACAAGGCAATCGCACTAAAACCAGATGGAAACCGTCAGTTCGCCGGAAGAACAGGTGCGCGCTACCTACTCCAAGTCAGCGCATTCGCCAAAAGAAAATGCAGATGTCCGCAGGAAACGGCGTTTTTTCAACGTCTTTCGCACGCAGGAACCCAGTAGACTTCTGGACCCCTGCTTTCGCGGGAGACGGGGGACAGGGGTCACGCAGGAATCCAGTAGACTTCTGGACCCCTGCTTTCGCAGGGGAGACGGGGGACAGGGGTCACGCAGGAA
>JAAYAQ010000212.1 GCA_012719295.1 Candidatus Hydrogenedentota bacterium
AACATCGACCAATTCGATTAGGGATTCTTTCATGCACCGCTCCTGATGTCCTCGCCGGACATCTCACTCTGACCCTCATATTGTAGGAGCGATTATGCCTACTGTCAACTTGAACCCCGCGCCCGGGGTGCGCGGAAACCGGCCCATATGACGCAATTCGTTTTTGTTCAGCTATTTATGACTCTGGAAAGCAGCAGCTCGCGGCGGTGAATGCCCACGCGGTCCCAGGTAAACGTCGCGGCGCGCTCGCGCGCGGCGCGTGCCATGGTTTCGCGCAGCGCATGGTCCTGCGCGAGCTGCCGGATGCGTTCCGCCCAGAGATCGACGTCATAAGGGTCCATGACGAACCCCTCCACGCCGTCGCGGATGATTTCGCCGCCGCCCATCGGGCTCACCAGACAGGGCAGCCCCCACGCCAGAGCCTCGTAACTGACCAGGGGGCTGCCCTCCTCGTGGGTCGGGAATATGAAGACGTCGGCGTGGCGATACGCTTCGCTGACGTTGCTGGTATCGTCCGGGATCACGACGTCGTCCCGATCAAGGCAGTGGCCGTAGTGCTGGAGCACGGGGGGCTCCAGCGAGCCCAGCAGAAAGAGCAGCAGCCGTCCTTTGACGCCTGCGCGCTCCCACATTTCGAGCAGCCAGGGCACGCCCTTTCGCACGGATCCCCGCCCGACAAACAGAAACGTCGGACACGCAGGGTCGGAAGGGGCCCGGTCTTCGAACCGGAACCTCCGGGGCTCCCATCCGTAGCTGGAACGCAGCAGTTTTCGCTCCGGAACGCCCGCATCGAGGAGCGATTCGGCCACATTGCTGCTGGGCGCAAACACGAAATCGGCCAGCGCCATCTTTTCGTTTTCGGTGGCCAGGTCGCGTTCGGGGATGCCGTGTTCGGGGGCCCACCCCAGTTTTTCGTAGGCCTCGCGCAACACCCGTATCGACGTTTTGCGGTGGCAGTTGATCCGTTCGGCCACCAGGGTGATCCCCCGCTTCTTGATGGCGCGGTAGAGGTCGAGTGAAACGGAAGGCCAGAGGTAGGCGATATCCCGCTCGCGCAGGCTGTTGAGGTAGCGCTGTTCGAGGCGCCGTCCGCTCCACGCGGCCACCCCCGGCCGGTCGTACAGATGGAACGCGCACAAGAACCGGTACAGCGTCCGCGGGATGCCCGGACGCAGAAAATCGTCCGTGAGATGCGGGGCGAACTGGGCCGACCAGTACTCGACGGCCAGGGCCTCGTTTCGCATGGCGTTCAACAGGGAATAACAGGCGTGCGTCGCGCCTTTGTTGAGACAGAAAACCGGATAGAGCGCTTTGACGGTGGTGTGTTCCATATCCCCTGTCCGTATGGTGACCGCCGGTGTTCACGGCGGAAGCATCCTTGAACGCGTTCAGACTGGCGTATAGTATGGAACACGCGCGATGATCGCAACTTACGCGGCGCCATACCGGCGTCTGTTCCTGATCAGGGGGTACACGTGAAGACCGTGATTCTGTGTGGCGGCAAAGGCACCCGCATCCGGGATGTGTCGAGCGAGATTCCCAAACCGATGATTCCCATCGGCGAATTCCCGATTGTGAAGCACATCATGGAGACCTACAGCCTCTACGGGTTTCAGGAGTTCATCCTGTGTCTCGGGTTCAAAGGCTGGAAAATCAAGGAGTATTTTCTGAATTTCCGCGCACAGACGGCCGACATTACCATCGACATGGCCCGGAACGGCGCGGTCGCGTACAGCGACACGGCCGCCCTGCCCCCCTGGAGCGTGACGCTGGCCGAAACGGGGCTCGACGCGATGACCGGGTGCCGCATCAAACGCATCCAGAAACACGTAGGCAACCATCCGTTCATGTTGACGTACGGCGACGGCGTCGGCGACATCAACGTGTCCGCGCTGGTGGAGTTTCACCGGTCGCACGGGAAACTCATCACGATCACATCGGTGCGGCCGCCGGCCCGCTTCGGCGAGCTGGTGGTTGAGGGGAACCAGGTCACGTCGTTTCAGGAGAAGCCCCAGGCCGCCGGAGGGTATATCAACGGCGGCTTCTTCGTGTGCGAACCGGGGGTCTTCGACTACGTGAGCGATGACGAAGCCTGCACCTTTGAGCGGGAACCGCTGCAACGCCTCGCGCGCGACGGCCAGATGATGACCTATTGCCATGACGGGTTCTGGATGCCCATGGACACCTACCGCGAATACGCGCTGCTGAACGAGATGTGGAGCCGCGGCGACGCGCCGTGGCTGAGAAAAGCCTGACCGCGCCGAAACCGCGGCAGACGACAGTCATAGCAGGGAGGAGAGCGGCCGATGCCCTTTGGCGATTTCTATCGTGGCAAGAAGGTGCTGGTCACAGGACACACCGGGTTCAAGGGGTCCTGGCTGGCCACGTGGCTCGACATCCTGGGCGCCGAGGTCTACGGAATCGCCCTGGAACCGAACACCGAGCCGGCGCTGTTCGACCTTCTGCACCTGGAAGACCGGCTGAACCACTGCATTCTGGACCTCCGCGAGCCGGAGCCATTGGCGGAGCGGGTGGCGTCCATCCGGCCGGATCTTGTGTTTCACCTGGCCGCCCAGCCCATCGTGCGTTTGTCGTATGAAATCCCGCTCGAAACCCTGGCCACCAACGTCATGGGGACGGCTCATGTGCTCAACGCGGTCGACCGCGCGGGGTACGGCCCCGAGCGGCCCTG
>JAAYAQ010000213.1 GCA_012719295.1 Candidatus Hydrogenedentota bacterium
CCCACGCAGCTCCGCCGTTCGCCGGGCTGGAGGTAGGTGGCGCTCCGCATCCCCTGGACGGCGCGTCCGCCCGCATCCACGGCCTGAAACGCGAGCGGTTTCCCCGCGGGCGCGCGAAAATAGGCGGAACCATCTTCCTCGACCGGCACCGTGCCCAGCAGCATGCGGGCCGATTCGGCATTGGCGTAGCCGATGCGGGGCTTGTTGGCCACATGGGTCTCGCTCTTGGGCAGGATCTGGTAGATGCGGAGTTCCCGCACCGGCCGCGACTCCGGTAGCGGAAAATGGCTCTGCCGCACGTTGGCCAGAAGGTATTCGCCCTCGTCGCCGAGGCTGGGATCCAGCGAGCTGGCGATGACCGGCGGCGTGGGCCGGGGCGCCAGCGGGATCGGGTACATGCTCGAGATCCCGTCCTTGCGGTACAGCAGTTCGAGGTTGCCAAACCGGTCGTAGAGGTAGAGGCCGGTCTTCGTGTCCTCCTCCACCTTGGGCCCCATGCCCGGCAGCGGGTCGAAACTGAAGGCCACGAGAAAGAAGTCTTCCGACAGGGGCCAGGGACTGTGATAGTAGCTCGAGGGCCATCCCTCCGCGGTCTCGGGGAAGCAGACCTCCGGCGTGAGCCGTTCGAGCGAAGCGAACGAGTCCTCGCCCGTGGCGGGGTCGAGGGCGGTGCGCGACGGTTCGAGAAGCACCAGCGACCCGCCGACATTGGCGTGGTGCGCGCCCGCAAGAAACGCAACGCGGTGCGAACCGGGAATCGAATGCGGCTGGTAACAGGCGTTCACGTTCTGCGTGTAACTGCCGAACAGTTGCCGCGCGTTGGTGCCGTCCGGGTTGGTGGTCCAGATGCCGTGAAAATGCGCGGCCGACCGGTCCACGTAGTCCCACCGGATATACGCGATCTGCCCGTTCGCCAGCACCTGCGGATGCCACTCGCTCGTCTCGTGGAACGAGAGCGTGCGCACATTCCTCCCGTCCGCTTCCATCCGGTGCAGGGTATGCGCGGGAAGGGGCTCCCAGGGGTTGTTGCAACGGGTGAATCCGCCCCGCATGGTCGACATGAACGCAATCCCCCCGTCCGGCAAGGGACAGGGATCGAAATCATCGTCGGAGCCGTCGGTCAATTGCCGCAGGTGGCCGCCGCCGGCATCCATCGCGTAAATGTGGAAGCACCGCCGGTCGGGAGAATAGAAGTCCGGTTTCTCCTCGGCGCGGGGCGCGAAGGCGAAATAGATGGTCTGCGCGTCGTACGACAGCGACAGGGTCGTGTAGTTTCCCCGCGGGAACGCGCCGCCCAGAAGATCCGTGACCCGCTCCGATGCGCCCGGCTCTTCGAGCACATAAATGCCCCCGCCCTCGATGTCGCCGTAATCATAATAATAGCCGAGATATTCGTGCAGCATCTGGCAGATGAACCGCCGCCGTTCCATGAAGAGGATGCGTTTCCCCGCGATGAGCGGGTTCGACAGCGCCAGGTCCCGCGCAAGCCAGCGGATGTCGTGATAGCGTGCCCGGCGCTCCGCTTCGGAGCGCCCGTCGAGGTTCCCCCCCGCGCGGAACCGCGCCAGGGTCTGCGCCGTCTGCTCGCGCTCCGCCGCGCCGGGCATGGCCGCCAGCGCCGCATGCAGACGCTCCGCACGCGTCAGCGCGTCGGCTATGGCCCGGGAATCTCCCGGATTCCGGCCCAGCCGTGCCTCCTGCCGCGCCCAGTCCGACTCGACTTCCTGGCGGAACCCGGCGTCATCGCCCCGCGCGACGGCGGATGAACACCAGATCAACACCGTCAAAACCCGCAACAGTCCGGGCGGCACGCGCGTACACATCGGCAATCTCCCTGTTGATTCTGTTGCGGCAAGCGTAGCAGAAAGATGACCCGCGATAAACGCGCGGGCCGGGCCGCGCGTTACGCGTCCGCGGGCCACTCCCCGAGTTGGCGGGCCTCGTCGGCAAACACCTCCCGCTGGATCCGCTTGAGGGTGGCATCGTAATCCCATTCGGAGGCGAGGGGCTTCCACCCGAGACTGTCCGCCATCTTGCTGGTGAACGACGCGACCATGCCCCACGGGTCTTCAATGCCGAGGGCTTCCAGAGACACGCCGCTGAGGACGATGCCATAGCCGCCGTCCGCCAGGGCCCACAATCCCCATACGATGCGGCCGACCGTGCTGCCCGGCCGGAGCACCAGGTCCCCTTCGGTTACGGCCTGATGGACCATGCGCATGAGGTAGTTGATGATGCGCTGTTCGAGTTCCTCAAAGCGTTTTCCCCGTTCGGCGGAGACTTTCTCGCGGAAAGAGCGGGTGATGGTCTTCATGAGGAGCATATCGCCGGGATGCAGGCGCGCGTAATACTCGCCCGCCAGGGAAAACGCCAGCAGGCGTTCGCGGCTGCTGCCGCGGAAGGCCATGGCGCGCTGGAGCATGACATACCGGCGTTCGTGAGCGCGTTCGGCGAGCGCGACGATGATGTCTTCCTTGCATGGAAAGTGGAGATAGACCGTGCCCTTGGCGCAATGGATGCGCTTGGCGATCTTGCCCATGGTGAGATTGTAGTAGCCCTCCTCGAAGAACATCTGGCGGGCGATCTCGAGAATATGCTCTTCGCGTTCCCGGATCTCGCGCTGTTTCGGCGAAAGCTCGTGTACCGTGTGCATCACTGGACGTCCTCCGCGGGCCGGACTTGAAACGCACTCCCTACCCCTGCCCGACCCCGCAACGCAGCACGCGCGGGGATGGGCGCGCCCCGGCTGGGGCCCTCATCCGGGCGCCAAGTGCCCGACAGCGTAATAGTATAATCCGCGTGACCCTGTGATGCGCAAGTTGGGTTCGGTCGCGTCCCGGCCAGGCGCTCGCAGGCGCCACGCCTCAGTATACCGTGAAATGACCCGGTAACAGAAGAACACTAGGGGATGTGGACGAGTTCGACGGCGACCTCTTTCGGGTTCGGACCGGGCTCCATGCGGGGCGTGTAGGGTGAGACGACCCGAAGCGTGCCGAAAACGTTGCGTGCGCCGAATTCGCTCTCCTTCTCCGTGATGGCGAGCACGGGGCGGTCAACCGTGTCATAGACATAACACGCGTCGAAGGTCACGCCTCCCTGTTCGCGGGTGATTTGTGGCCGGCGGAGGTCAAGCAGCAAGGGGGACTGCGGTCCGCCGGCTTTTTCGGGCGGGTCGGACCAGGTGTTGCTCCAGTGGCAGTTCGTGAAACGGACGTCAACGCCCGACGCGGCTTTGTCGTAGACGCGCATGCCTTCCCGGCGCGGGCATTCGACGACGCAGTTGCGGAACTCGATCTGTCCACTGGGCCCCTCGTCATTCACGGCGCCGACCACGATGCCCTCGCTGTTGCCCGGGCCGACGAGGCAGTTGTCGAAGGTCAGCGACACGGGGCTGCTGCTGGCGGCCAGATTCTTGAGATACACGAGTATGCCGGCGCCCTGGTTTTCGGCCAGGACGCAATTGCGGACCACGCAGTTGACGATCTTCTCGCTCGGATGGTTGGGTTCGAAGTCGATGCCCGCGGCGGGGCCGGTCCCGCGGGTATTGGACATGACGGTGTTTTCGATAAGGAGATTCACGGCGCCGATCACGCTGATGCCTTGCCGGTGGTGGTCGTGGCAGATAACGTCGCGGATGACCACGTCCTCGCACCAGGGCAGCTCCTGCGTCGCCCCCAGATAGATGCCGTCTCCCCCGCTGCTTTCGAGGCGGAGCCCTTCGATGTGGAGATTCCGGCAGCCGCGAAAGGCGAGGCACATGCGCCATTCGGCCTTTTCATAGGCCTCGCTCTGGTAATCGGCCTTGCGCATACGCAGGGTCGCGCCGTATCCTCGGACGACAATGTCGGCGGCGTTCGCGGCGGTGAACAGGCTGTCGCTCTTTCCCTGGAACAGGCCCTCTTTCGCGAGAAGCACCACCCCCGGCTCGAATATGAGCTCGAGGCCGCCGCGAAGGGTGATGGGCGTGACGATCCACGGGCGGCCCATATAAGGAATGCGGACGCGCGCCGCCCCGGAATCGATCGCCGCCTGCACCGCGGCGGTCGCATCGTCCGGGTCAAACCCCCACCACGCGGCATTGGCTTCCGTGCGGGCGCTGGCCGCCACCTCGGCCACGGCCGCCTCGTTCGCGGCGTTTCCAGAAGATTCCGGTTCGGCCGACCAGACGAGCCCGGCCGGGAACAGCCACAGGGAAAACAGGGGAATCGTGAAGATCCGCACGGTTTCTCCTCCTCTCGGCCGGGGAAATGCCCCCGGCCAGACCGAAAAAGGCTCCAAAAACAGGCGCAAAACCTGAGGCGGGAGCCACTCTTGCCAGCTTCAGCATGCCCGATCCCGGGGAAAAGTGCAAGGCCGGGCCTTAAATCATTCTATTGTAATAAGATACCTAGTGCAGACCAATCGTGACAGATCATCACGAATTTTCTTGACAAGGGGTCATTTGGGGTGGTATAGTCTCTGTGAAACGAATCACAGCGTGAATGTCTTCACAGTCTTTCCGCAAACCACGAGGTGATGCCGTGATTTCCGATAAAACCGTGGCCCGGCTCAGCGTCTACCGGCGGGTTCTGCTGGACATGCAGGACGCAGGCCAGGAGCACGTGTTCTCGCACGAGCTGGCCGCGCGTTCGGGATGTACGGCGGCGCAGGTCCGGCGGGACGTGATGGCCACGGGGTACACGGGGAGCCCGGTCCGCGGGTATGACGTGGCGGCGCTGGCTGGGAGCATCAACGACTTTTTGTTTCATTCGGAGGCGCAGAAGGTTGCGCTGGTGGGCATCGGCAACCTGGGCCGGGCGTTGATGGCGTTTTCGCCGCGCCGCAACCCGCGGATTCCCCTGGTGGCGGCCTTCGACAACGACGCGGCGAAGGTGAACCGGGTCATCCACGGGTGCCGGTGCTATCCGGTGCAGCAGTTGGAAGAAGTTGTGGAGTCGGAAGGGATCCGGGTGGGCATCATTGCCGTGCCGTCGGCCGCGGCGCAGGACACGGCGCGGCGCCTGTGCCGGGCGGGCGTGGTGGGCTTGCTGAATTTTGCGCCCACGCACGTCTGGGTTCCGCCGCATGTGTACATCGAGAATCTGGATTTGAGCATGGCGCTGGAGAAGGTCGCGTTTTTCGCGGGGCTTCGGGCGCCGCAGAAGGAAATCAGTTCATGAGCACAATTACGGGACAGGCGGCCGTGCAGCCGGACCTGCAGGACATTCTTGACCGGTACCCCGATGCGGGGCGGGATGCGCTCATTCCGCTGCTGCAGGAGGTCCAGGAGATGCACGGGTACCTCTCGCGGGAAGCGATCGCCCGGATCGGCGAGCACCTTCACCTTCCGGCCAGCAAGATCTACGGCGTGGCGACGTTCTACAACCAGTTCCGTTTTCTGCCGCTCGGGCGGTATCACATCCAGGTGTGCCGCGGGACGGCGTGCCACGTAAAAGGCTCGCTGGGCGTGCTGGATGCGGTCCGGCAGGACTTGGGGCTGGAACCCGGCAAGACGACGCGCGACGGGCTGTTCAGTCTTGAGGTGGTGGCGTGCATCGGCGCGTGCGGCCTGGCGCCTGTGATCTGTATTAACGGCGAGTTTCACGCGAACCTGACCCCGCAGAAGGTCCGCAGAATTCTGGATGAACTCCGGGAAGAGGTCGAAAATGAAGAGTAACGAAACGACAGCAGAAAAACCCTCGGCCGTCCTGAAGGGCCTGTTTGATTATGCGTGCGGTCTGACGACGGATCTGGACGAGACCGCGCGGGCCGGCTATGAAGACCAGTTGCGGCTCTTGCGGCGCGAGCGGGCGGACCGGCCGGTGGTCTATGTCGGCGCGGGCACGTGCGGTCTGGGCGCGGGCGCGGGCAAGACGTTGAACGCGATACGGACCTTCTTCCGGCTGCGCAACATTGACGCCGAGATTGTCGAGGTGGGATGCATCGGGTTGTGCGCCGTGGAGCCGCTGGTGGACATCCAGCTTCCGGGCAAGGCGCGCGTCTCGTTCAAGCAGGTCACGGAAGACAAGGTCAAGCCGCTGCTGGAGAGCGTGCTGGCGGGAAAGATCCCCACGGACATGGTGCTGGGCCAGTTCAGCGCGCCGGGTGTGGCGCCGTGGCACAACGTCGACAAACTCTCGGAGCATCCCTTCTTCGCGCCGCAGACGCGGTGGGTATTGAAGAATTGCGGCGTGATCAACCCGTCGCGCCTCGAGGAGTATGTGGCGAGCGGGGGGTACCGGGCGCTGACGAAAGTCATTCATTCGATGACGCCCGCTGAAGTGTGCGACATGATGGAACGCAGCGGGCTGCGCGGGCGCGGCGGCGGCGGGTTCCCGACGGGCAAGAAATGGAAATTCGCCCTGGGTGCGGCCAGCGACCGCAAGTACCTGGTGTGCAACGCGGACGAAGGGGATCCGGGCGCGTTCATGGACCGGGCGGTGATCGAAGGGGATCCGCACCGGCTGCTGGAGGGCATGGCCATTGCGGCGTACGCCATCGGGGCGAGCAAGGCTTATATCTACATTCGCGCCGAATACCCCCTGGCCATCAAACGCCTCAAACACGCGATCGCGGAGGCGAAGGCGTACGGCGTCCTTGGCGAGAACATTCAGGACAGCGGGTTCACCCTCGAGATCGTGATCAAGATGGGCGCGGGAGCGTTTGTGTGCGGCGAAGAGACCGCCCTGATCAACAGCATTGAAGGGAAACGGGGCATGCCGCGTCCGCGCCCGCCGTTCCCGGCCGTGCGGGGCCTGTTCGACAAACCGACGATTATCAACAACGTGGAGACCCTGGCGAACGTTCCGGGGATTGCGGCGGCCGGAGCGGAAGCGTTCGCGGCCATCGGCACGGAGACGAGCAAGGGCACCAAGGTGTTCGCGCTTTCGGGCAAGATCGCGCTGACGGGCCTGGTCGAGGTCGCGATGGGCACGAGACTGCGCCAGGTCTTGTTCGATATCGGCGGCGGCATCCCCTACGGCAAGAAATTCAAGGCGGTGCAGATCGGGGGCCCGTCCGGCGGGTGCATCCCCGAACAGCACCTGGACATCGCGATCGACTACGAATCGCTGAAGACCGTGGGCGCGATGATGGGCTCCGGCGGTCTGGTGGTGATGGACGAGGACACGTGCATGGTGGACGTGGCCAAGTTCTTCATGGAGTTCATCCAGCGGGAAAGCTGCGGGAAGTGCATCCCCTGCCGGGAAGGCACGCTGCGCATGCTGCAGATCCTCGAGCGCATCACCAGGGGCCGCAAGAACGAATCGAAATTCCAGGCGCTCGAACGGTTCAAGGGCGTGATGATGCTGAACCGGACGGCGGAAGTCATTCGCGACACGAGCCTGTGCGGGTTGGGCCAGACGGCTCCGAACCCGGTGTTGAGCACGCTGCGGTGGTTCCGCGACGAATACGAAGCGCACATCTACGAGCGCCGGTGCCCGGCGGGCGTCTGCCAGGAACTGCGGTCCTTCGAGATCGACGCCGAATCGTGCGACGGATGCGACCTGTGCGCGCAGCGCTGTCCCGTGGAAGGGGCGATCGTGGGCGTACCGAAAAAGGTCCATTACATCATTGAAGACAAGTGCATCGGCTGCGGAACGTGCGTGGACGTGTGCCCGACGCAGGCCGCGCACCTCCGGATCCCGGGCGCGGACGAGATCGACCGTGAACGCCGCGAGAGCGAGCAGGCCCTGAGCGTGTTTGCTTCGGACGCCTTCGAGGACTGGCACGAAGGCGCGGCGCTGTACCGCATGGACAGGCAATAGCGCGAAAACGCGCTCGAACGAGGAACGGCAATGCTTACCATTGAAGTGAATAACCGGAAGATTGAAGCGAAGAGCGGCGAGATGCTGCTGGATACGCTGAAGCGTAACGGCATCACCGTGCCGACGTTGTGTCACATGGAAAACCTGTTCCCCACGGGCGCGTGCCGCATGTGCGTGGTCGAGGTCGAGGGCGAGCGGGCGCTGGTGCCCAGTTGCGCCTATCCCGTGCGGGACGGCATGAAGGTTCAGACGCACTCGCCGCGGGCGCTGCGGGCGCGCAAGACGATCATCGAGCTGTTGCTGGCCAACCACCCCGACGACTGCCTCTATTGCGTGCGCAGCGGCCATTGCGACCTGCAGGGGCTGGCCAACGAGCTGGGCGTGCGCGAGCGGCGGTATTCGGGCGGCAAAAACGAGTACCACGTGGATTCGTCGAACCCGTCCATCGTACGCGATCCGGCCAAGTGCATCCTCTGCGGCAAGTGCGTGCGGGTGTGCGAGGAGGTGCAGGCGGTGGCGGCCATCGACTTTGTGGGCCGCGGCAGCAAGACCATGGTCGGCACGGCGTTCAGCGAAGGGCTGAACGTTTCGAGCTGCATCAATTGCGGCCAGTGCATCATGGTATGCCCGACGGGCGCCCTGCGCGAACAGAGTTACATCAAGGAAGTGCTGAACGCCATCGCGGATCCCGGAAAACTGGTGGTGGTGCAGCATGCGCCGAGCGTGTCGGTAACCCTGGGCGAGGAGTTTGGGCTGAAACCGGGCGCGGACGTGGACGGCATGCTGGTGGCGGCGTTGCGCCGGCTCGGTTTTGACCGGGTGTTCGACACGTCGTTTTCGGCGGACCTCACGATCATGGAAGAGGCGTCGGAACTGGCGCACCGCATCCGCACCGGCGGGAAACTGCCCATGATGACCAGCTGTTCGCCGGGCTGGATCAAGTTCGTCGAAGAGTTCTATCCCGAGATGCTCGACAACCTGTCCACGTGCAAGAGCCCGCAGCAGATGATGGGCGCGGTGATCAAATCGTTCTTCGCGGAGCGGGAAGGCATCGCTCCGGACAAAATTTTCAGCGTGGCGATCATGCCCTGTGTGGCCAAAAAATTCGAAGCGGGCCGACCGGAACATTCCCGCAACGGAATCCCCGACATCGACGCGGTCCTGACCACCCGCGAACTGGCGCGGGTCATCCGCATGCGCGGCATGGACCTGCAATCGCTGACGCCCGAGCACGCGGACACGCCGTTTGGCGAACGCAGCACCGCGGGCAAGATCTTCGGAGCGAGCGGCGGAGTCATGGAAGCCGCCATCCGCACCGCGTACCACCTGCTCACCGGCGATGAACTGCCCGGGCTGAAGGTGGAGGCGATCCGGGGATTCGACGGCCGCAAGGAGGCCAAACTCGAGATCAACGGGACCCCGATCGGCGTGGCGGTGGTAAGCGGGCTACAGAATGCGCGGCAGTTGCTCGAGGAGATTCGCAACGGGCGCGACGACATCCATTTCATCGAAGTGATGACCTGCCCCGGCGGCTGCATCGCGGGCGGCGGCCAACCGCTTAATGCGAACCCGGACGCCATCCGCGCGCGGATGCAGGCCCTCTATACGATCGATCGGGACGAGCCGGTGCGCACGTCGCACGGGAATCCGTCGATTCAGCGGCTGTATACGGAGTTCCTGGGCGAGCCGCTCGGCGAGAAAAGCCATCACCTGCTGCACACGCATTACGCCAAGCGCGAGGTTATGGTCTGAGGTTACGCATGAAGAGCGCTGCCAACATACCGCTGGTCACGACGATCAAGGAGCGGTGCCGCGTGTGCTTCACGTGCGTGCGGGAATGTCCCGCGAAGGCCATCCGCATCGTGGAAGGCCAGGCGGACGTGATCTGCAACCGCTGCATCGGCTGCGGCAACTGTGTCCGGGTCTGCAGCCAGAACGCGAAACGCGTCCTGGATTCCACCGCGGAGGTCGAGGCGCTGCTGGCCGGCGATTCCAAGGTGGCGGCGCTGCTGGCGCCGAGTTTCCCGGTGGAATTCGACGATTGCGACTACGAACGCGTGGTGGGGATGCTGCGGGCGCTCGGCTTCGATTATGTGACCGAGGTGGCCTTCGGCGCCGACCTGGTCGCGGACCGCTACCGCAAGCTGGTCGAATCGACGCGGGACAAACGCTTTGTGGCGACCACGTGCCCGTCGATCGTGGCGTACGTGCAGCGGTACCAGCCGGAGCTGGTGAAATCGCTGGCGCCCATCGTGTCCCCGATGGTGGCCATGGCGCGCGTGTTGCACCAGCGCCACGGCCAGGATTTGAAGGTCGTGTTCATCGGCCCGTGCATTGCCAAGAAAGGCGAGGCCGCCAGCGACGAGCTGCCGGACGACGTGCAGAGCGTCCTGACGTTTGCGGAGTTGCAGGCCATGCTGACGGCGCGGAACATCACGCCCGAATCCGTGGAACCGAGCGATTTTGACCCGCCGCACGCCCGGTATGGGGGCTTGTTTCCGGTGAGCCGCGGCCTCCTGCAGGCGGCAAACATCTCCGAGGACCTGGTGGAAGGCAATGTGGCGGTGGCGGACGGACGCGTCGACTTCCCCGAAGCGATCAGCGAGTTTGCGGCGGGTTTTTTCGAGGTGCGCCTGCTGGAGACCCTGGCCTGCAAGGGATGCATCATGGGGCCGGGCACGACGAATCAGGATCCGCAATACGTCCGGCGGTGCCGGGTGAGCTCGTATGTGCGCCGCCGCATGCAGAAAGTCGTGGAGGCGCAGTGGTCCGCGGCGATGCAGGAGTTCAGCGCGCTGGACCTGAGCCGGACGTACCGGCCGGACGACCAGCGGATCGCGGTGCCGTCGGAGGACCAGATCCGCGAGATTATGGAGCGGATGGGCAAGTTCTCGCCGGGCGACGAGCTGAACTGCGGCGCCTGCGGGTACGAGACCTGCCGCGAGCATGCCATTGCGATCTACAAGGGGCTGGCCGAGACCGCGATGTGCCTTCCGTACACGATCGATCAGCTTGCGACGACAATCCAGGATCTCAATGAGTCCAACGAGCAACTCGCGGAGGCGCGTTCGGCGCTGGTGCAGTCGGAGAAGCTGGCGAGCATGGGCCAGCTGGCCGCGGGCATCGCGCACGAGTTGAACAATCCGCTGGGCATCGTGCTGATGTACGCCCACATTCTCAAAGATGAATTTGGTCAGCATCTGCAGATGCAGGAAGACCTCAAGATGATCTCGGAGCATGCCGACCGGTGCAAGAAGATCGTCGCGGGGCTGCTGCACTTCGCCCGGCAGAACAAGGTGCTGCTCGAATCCGTCGACGTGGGGGAAGTGATCGAACGCGTATTGCGGGCCAACACGGTTCCCGAGAACGTGCAGGTCCGGTTCGAGCACGAGACACGCGATCCGATGGCGGACATCGATCGCGACCAGATGACGCAGGTGCTGACCAATCTGATTGGCAATGCCCTGGCGGCGATGCCGGACGGCGGCGTGCTGACGGTGCGTCTGACGGGCGATGAGGACCGGATTACATTCCGGATCATCGACACGGGCACCGGGATCAAGAAAGAGAATCTCTCGCGGATTTTCGACCCGTTCTTCACCACAAAACAACTGGGCGTGGGCACGGGACTCGGCCTGGCCGTAACGTACGGCATCGTGAAGATGCACCGCGGGGACATTCGCGTGGAATCGAATCCGGACCCGGCCAAGGGACCGACGGGCACGGCGTTTACGATCTCGTTGCCGCGGCACGGCCAGGCGGGCGGGCCCGAAACGGCGGAAATGAGCATTGGTTTGGGAGAAGAAGAGGAGTTGCTGGGCGCATAGCGGGAGGAGGCCGGAAGTTCCATTCCCTGTCAAAATGCGGTATCCTAATGTGTTTGTGTTATGGTCCGGGTGACGGGCAGACCGTCGACGCCGATGTCGGCCGTTCCCATAGATTGGATGACGCGATGAGCGACGAGAAAAAGACGATTCTGGTGGTGGATGACGACGAAGACTTTCTGTTTCAGCAGAAGGTGCAGCTCGAGGCGGCGGGATACAAGGTGATTACCGCGCCGGGTTCCAAGGCGGCGCGCGCGCTGTTGCGCACGAGCAGGCCGGACATGGCCGTGATCGACCTGATGATGGAAGAGATGGATGCGGGCTTCACGCTGTGCCGCGAAATCAAGAAGACCTACCCCGACTGTCCCGTGGTGATCTGCACGGGCGTGGCCAACGAGACGGGCATGGCGTTCGACGCGGCGACGGACGAGGAGCGCGCTTGGGTAAAGGCCGACGCGTTGCTGGACAAACCGGTGCGGTTCGAGCAGCTTCGGCGCGAGATTGAGCGGCTGATCCACTGAAGCGGCGGGCGGGCGCCCCAGGTGATTTGCGCCGGATCCGGTTATACTCGGGGCGGTGGCGGCCCCTGCGTCACGCGCTCGCGTCAGGCAATCGAAGCCATCGGCTGAAGGGGGCAGTATGGAAACGCTGAAGCTACTGGTTTGTGACGATGAGATGGGCATGCGCATGGGGGTCGCGCGCGCGTTGCGCGATTTCAGCGTGGACATCCCCGACGTGGACGAGTCGGTGCGTTTCCAGGTGGAGCTGGCTGAAACCGGCGAAGAGGCGCTGCAAAAAATCGCGGCGGACCCGCCGCAAATCCTGTTGCTGGACCTCAAACTCCCCGGCATCAGCGGGCTGGATGTGCTTGAGGAACTCCATGAGAAGGACATCGAGACGCTGACCGTCATGATCACGGCCTATGCCTCGATCGAGACCGCGGTGCGCGCCACGAAACAGGGCGCGTACGATTTCCTGGCAAAACCGTTTACGCCCACCGAACTGAAGAGCACCGTGACAAAAGCCGCCAAACACCTGATGGTGGCGCGGCAGGCGCGCCGCCTCGCGCAGGAAAAGCGCCAGGTGCGTTTCCAGTTCATCTCGGTGCTCGCCCATGAACTCAAAGCGCCGATCAACGCCGTTGAAGGCTACCTGAACGTCGTGCGCGACGGCACCATCGGCGATAACCCGGAGATCATGAATCAGATCGTCTTCCGTTGCCTGGACCGGATCCAGGGGATGCGCAAGATGATTGGCGATCTTCTGGATCTGACGCGCATCGAGTCGGGTCAGAAGCGCCGCGAAATGGAACGCGTGGATGCCGGGGACATGGCGGAGCGCGCGATCGAGACCCTCCTGCCCGATGCCCAGGCGCGAAGCATCGCCATCGAACTGCACAAGAACGGCGACCTGGCGTTGTGGGCGGACAAGGGCGAACTCGAGATTATCCTCAATAATCTAGTCTCGAATGCCGTCAAATACAACAAGGACAACGGGCGCGTGGACGTCCTGCTCTCCCGCGACGGGGAATTCCTGACCATCGCGGTGAAAGACACCGGCATCGGCATGACCCGGGACGAGGCGGCGAAGCTGTTCAACGATTTCGTGCGGATCAAGAATTCGAGCACCTCGGGCATCCTGGGAAGCGGTCTCGGTCTGTCGATCGTGAAGAAGCTGGCGATGCTGTACGAAGGCAAGGTCAAGGTCGAGAGCGAGCCGGGCGAGGGCTCCACCTTCACGGTGACGCTCAAAGACACCGCGCCGCAACAGGCGCCAACCGAGGCGCTGGCGGCAGACCCGCACCCCGCTTCCGACGCGCCGTAACCGGTTCGCGGGCCGGGCGGTTTCCCCGCCCGGCGCGGCAGCGGACAGCAGGAGCGCGACAGCGATACTTGTGTAATTCATAACGGCTTTCCGGTTACGGGCATGGTTGGTGCGCGCAGCCCGGGCGAGTTGCGCACGCAGCGTATTATACGGTAGTGTTGGCCGAAATCCATGGGGCCGGGGGCGTCAAGGAGAATTCCATGGCCAACGAAACGGTGTTTCGCCGCTACGAACACAATCCGATCGTCACGCCGGCGGCCGTGCCGACCGCCAACTCCATCTTCAACAGCGCGGTGGTCCCGTTTGGAACCGGGTTCGCGGGCGTGTTCCGGGTGGATTCCGTACGGATGGAAGCGGGACTGCATGCCGGGTTCAGCGATGACGGACTGGCCTGGCAGATCGAGGCGGCGCCGATGGTGTTTGAGCGCCAGGACCCGGACGGACCGGACGTGAACTACGACGGCCGGTTCCAGTACGACCCGAGGATTACGCCGATCGACGGCGTGTATTACGTGACCTGGTGCCATTACCCCGACGGTCCCCGGGGCGGGCATGCCCCGGCGATCGGCCTGGCCCGGACGCAGGATTTTCACCGTTTCGAACTGGTCGACGCCAATGTCGCTTACCTGAACCGAAACGGGGTGCTGTTTCCGCGCAGGATTGGCGGGGCGTACGCCATGCTGCACCGCCCCAGCGATCTCGGGCATACACCATTCGGCGACATCTATTACGCGACGAGCCCGGACCTGGTGCACTGGGGCCGCCACCGCTTCGTATTTGGTCCGCGCGGGGGATGGCAGAGCACCAAGGTGGGGGCCGGTCCCGCGCCTATCGAGACCGACGAAGGCTGGCTGCTGATTTACCACGGAGTACGGACGAGCTGCTCGGGGTATGTGTACAGTGTGGGCGCGGCGCTTCTCGATCTGGACAAACCGTGGCAGGTCCGCTACCGCACCCGGTCGTATCTCCTGGCGCCGACGGAACCGTACGAGCGCGTGGGGGACGTGCCGAGCGTCGTGTTTCCCTGCGCGGCCCTCGTGGACAGCAAACAGCGGGTCACCTTGTATTACGGCGCGGCGGACACCGTGCTGGCGGTGGCCTACGCGAATCTGGACGACCTTATCGCGTTCACGAGAGAGAACAGCTTCTAACGAGGCGTTCTGCGCGAGCGCATTGAATATTTTCACGGTTGGGGGGTAAGAAATGGCGGAAAGGGAGGCCTTGTGGGCGGATTCCATCATACGTTTTCGTTGGCCCCCGCGTTGCCGCTGCTGATCTTCGGCCTGATTGTGGTGCTGGTGATCGTCGCGGCCATCTTCGGCCACATGCAGGAGAAGAAGCGGCGGGAACAGTTGCTGGCCATTGCGCGCCGCCTGGGCCTCGGTTTCCGCGAGCGCGACGATGCGATGGACCAGCGCTACCACTTCCTCGATGCGTTGCAACAGGGCGAAAACCGCTATGCGCTCAATGTGCTCGAGGGCCAGTACCGCGGATGCGCGGTGCAGGCGTTTGATTATCACTACGAGACGCATTCGCGGGACTCAAAAGGCCGGCGTGAGACGCACCATCATTACCTGAACTGCTACATTCTGGACCAGGAACAGGCCTTCCCCGAATTACGCATTTATCCCGAAACCCTGTTTTCGAGGTTGGGGCAGATGATGGGCTACGACGACATCGATTTTGAGTCGGCGGAGTTCTCGCGGGCGTTTACGGTGCGGTCGAAGGACAAGCGCTTCGCCTACGACATCTGCAACGCCCGGATGATGGAATACCTGCTGCAGCACCGCGACCTGGCGATCGAGATCGAGAATCACAGCGTCGCGACGTGTTTCGACGGGCGGATGGAACCGCGCGGCGTGGAAGCCAATCTCGACCGCCTGGTTGAAATTCGCGGGATGTTTCCGGAATACCTCTACCGAACGTGAAAGGGGGCGTTGCATGGAACTGTTCGGGCTGGCCATTCCCGCGGGGATTGCGGGTTTCCTGCTGTTGAGCGTCGTGGTGATGTACAACAGCCTGGTTCGCATCCGCAACCACTGCGACGAGGCGTGGGCGGACGTCGAGACGGAATTGAAGCGCCGGTACAACCTGATTCCGAACCTCGTGAACACGGTGAAGGGGTACGCGGCGCACGAACGCGAGTTGCTTGAGCAGGTGGTGCGCCTGCGGGAGGAGTGCGCGCGGAACTGGGGCACGCCGGGGCAACAGGTCGATTCCGAGCAGCGGTTCCAGACCGCTCTGCACGGCCTCTTGTTGCGCGTGGAGAACTACCCCGATCTGAAGGCCAGCAGCAATTTCCTGGCGTTGCAGGAAGAACTCGCCAATACGGAGAACCGGATTCAGGCGGCGCTCCGGTTTTACAACGGGAATGTCCGCGACAACAACAACCGCGTGCAGACGTTTCCCTCCGCCATCATCGCGGGGATGTTCGGCTTCAAGGTGCGTGAGTATTTCAAGCTCGAAGAGCCGGCCATGGCGGCGCCGCCTGCCGTGACGCTGTAGCCCTGGATCCGGCGATGCCGGGGGGCCGGCGGTGCATCCGGGGGCGTGCGCCGATCAAGGTTATTCGTGGGGGAGGAGTCCCGCCGGCGCGCCGCGGCGTTCCAGAAGCAGATGGCGCACGTGCGTACGGCGCCACGCCGTCTCGATCAAACTGGCGATGGCCTCGGGGCTGGTGTCCATGCCGGGCAACTCGATGCGGGTGAGGGCGCCTTCAGGCACAATCGCCTGCAATTCGCCTTCCAGCGCCGCGCGTTCGCTGGGGGTGCAGGCGGCGTTCCGGGCGAGGCGGGCCCCCACAGTGTAGTGAATGTCCTGGGTGATGGGGTCGCTCTTGGCGACGCGCCGGGCCTCCTCGGGGAAGGGCCGCACGTCGAGGGCGGCGAATCGCCGGATCGAGGATTCGTACCGGGCCTGGGCCGGCACGATGGTCAGGCCGGTGCGGTCGCTGGCCGTCCGGCATCCGTCCACGAGCCGGGTCAGGATCCGAACCGCCAGCGCCAGGACGTCTTCGGATGCGTGGAGGGATGCTCCGCGGAACGCTTCGACGCACTCGCTGAGCCCGTCGACGGCAATGGCATAGACGGCTTTCGACACGTCGACCAGGGGCGGATGCGCCGGCGAATCCGCCAGAAACACGAAGGGGCCAAGCGCGCGCAGGGCAACGAGGCGTTCGAGAAACGCGCATTTTTCCTGGTGCGCCTGCGCCGCCAGATCAACGAGGGCGTCGAGGTTTTCCATCAGTTCGGTCTCGTGCTGGGACCGAAATGCCATGCGCGCGAGATTCAGGTTGACCACCTGGGCGACGGGGCGGTCGTCCCCATGGGGCGGGTGCGCGGCGCCGTCCCGCGGCCGGTCGAATTCGATCTCGATGCATCCGTAGGCGAGGGCGGTCTCGGCGAGACGCACCAGAATGGCGCGGCCGCCGTTCCGGGCAAACATCGCGGGGCCGACAACGAATCGCAGCAGGGGGAGGTTGGTGGCGCTGGCCTGCAGGTAGATGGACAGAATATCTTCCATGAACCGGTGGGCCAGGGGTTCGAAATCGGCGTAGGTCCGGCCCTCGACGGCGTTTGCCGGCCCGCTGGCTCGCCGGTGCGTTAAATGCGCGGGAATGCCCCAGGTCAGGGTCAATTCGGGCTTTGCCGCGCGCTGAGCGGCGTCTGTTCCGAGCACGAACAGCAGAATGTGGGCCGCCCGTTGCCGTCCTTGCGCATCGGCGCCGTCCAGAAACGGGCTGAGGTACGCGTGGGGCATCTTCCAGGTGACCGGCCCGGCAAAATGGGCGTCGACCTGCGCGCGGAACCGGCCCAGCTGCACGAGAAGGCTTTCCAGGTCCTGGGGCGGAGCGGCCAGGTTGGAGACGCCGGGCAGCCCTCCTCCGTAGCGCGCGAGGAAGTCGATCGGCGCGGAGAATCCCTGAAACCGGTCGACGTATCCCAGGCCGCAGAGATGGAGGTCGCCGAACACGTGCGCGTCGACGATGCGTTCGGAGAACACCTGCGTGAGGGCATATTCGCGTTTTACGCGTTGCGCCAGGAACCGGTCGGTCGTTTCGGGATCCTGCCGGCACACGCGTTCGGTTTCGCCGGGCGTGCAGATGATGCGTTCGGCGTCGTAGAGGGGCACGCCGATCCGCATGTGGCGGCGGCGGAATTCCTCGAGACCCTGTTCGGCGAGTTTGGCATCGACAAGTTCGCGCACCAGCGCCGTCGTGAGGGGGCTGACCCCGGCGGACAGAATCTGCGTCTCGACTTCCAGGGCGATGGATTCGGCGCGGGCGCGGTCGAGCCGGGTTTCGCGTACCAGCGCATCCACAATGCGCGACCGGTCCCATCCGGACAGGGTCTCGCTGCTGGTGCGGACAAAGAGGGCGCCCTGCTGGGTTTCGTCGCGCAACCGCTGTTCCCACTGGGCCTCGTCGAACTCGTCGAGAAGATTCTGCAGATCGCCCTGGCGGAGACGTGCGACGCGGGTGCGCTTGCGCCGGTGGCGCGCGAACGCGAGGGCGGTCCTGGCGTGTCCCATTTCGAGCAGGACTTTCTCGACGGCGTCCTGAACCTGCGCGACGGTAGGCGCGCGGCCTTCAAACCGCTTGCTGAGATAGATGGTCACGCCGGAGGCGAGGCTCATGGCGCGGTCGCGATCGCCCTCGCCGACGGTATCCGCCGCCCGGAGGATTGCGTCGGCAATTTTGGTCTTGTCAAACGGTTCCTCGCGGCCGTCCCGTTTGACGACCATGCGCACAAGGGCCGGCGGCCGCATCAGCGGGGAGTCAAACCGCAACTGTTCGTCGTAGGCCCCTTCGCGCGCCGCGTCCGCGGGCCGGAAGCCGTTCTCGGTCAGGTGTTCTTCAGGATCGGTCATGTGTTTCCGCTGCGAAAAGGCGCACGCAACGCCCCCGTACGATCAGGTAAAGTGCAATGGCATGCAAGACACCAGTTTAGCGGCTTTTCAGGGGAGACACAAGCGGAACCGCAACCAGACACCCCTGCCCGGCGGCCGGACTGTCAGATGAGGAGCCCCTTCAACTCGTCCATAAACTCGTTGAGATCCTTGAATTGCCGGTACACGGAAGCGAAGCGGACGTAGGCCACCTGATCGATGTCCTTGAGCCGGTCCATGACGGCGCTGCCGATGGCCTCGGTGGACACTTCGTTGTCGGATGAATTGAACAGCGCGCGCTCGACATCGTCGATCAGGGACTCGACCTGTTCGAGGCTGACGGGGCGCTTCTCACAGGCCTTGAGGATGCCGCTCTTGATTTTCCAGCGGTCGAAGGCTTCGCGCCGGCCGTCTTTCTTAATGACCATCTGCGCGACCTCTTCGATGCGCTCGTAGGTGGTGAAGCGGCGCCCGCACCGGAGGCATTCACGCCGGCGGCGGATGGAATCGCCTTCCTTGGACGACCGGGAATCCACGACTTTGCCTTCAATGTGACTGCAGAATGGACAACGCATGGGACGAACGCTTTCCGGTAATTACCTTAGGGCCACCACAAGAGATTCCATTTTCCCGTGCTCAACAACTACATGTTGTGGGGTCACTTTAGCAAATCGGGGGGGAAGCGTCAAGATAGAAGGACAGCTGGGTTTCACCGTAGGCACGGAAGCGGTCCCGCTGGAACCGTCCAATGCGCTCTTCCAGGGTAAGACGGGAGGCGTGCTCCAGGACGATGATGCCTCCGGCCGCCAGGAGGTGGTGCTGGTCGATCAAGTCCAGAAGGTGGTCAAACTCGACGAGTTTGAAGGGAGGGTCGGCGAAGATGATGTCAAAGGGGGACCGGTTTTCGAGTTTTGCCAGGCCGCCGGGGAGCTTGGCCTGCACGCAGTGTGCGCGAGCATCCAGCCGGGTCTTCTGCAAGTTCTGTTTTACGAACCGGATATCGGTGTCGACAAAAACGGCCCGGGAAGCCCCCCGGCTGAGCGCCTCGATGCCGTTGGCCCCCGAACCGGCATAGAGGTCCAGGAACCCGGCCTCCGCGATCCGGGGATTGAGGATATTGAACAGGCTTTCGCGGACGCGGTCGAGGGTAGGGCGGATGTTGGGGCCCTTGGGAACGGTGAGCCGGGCGCCTCGTGCTTCTCCAGCAATTACGCGCATGTGCACCTCGCAGCAGGGTGAGCGGTCGCTGCGCCGGACGCGGTGGGGATAACTCTGCCAGTTTGGCCAATACCGGGCGTAATGGGCAGAAAATTCAAGAATATATGGGGCACAACGCCTCGATCACCGGCAGAGAGATGCTCCCTCGGGAAAACGGATTGCGGATATGGTGTAACGTGTTTGTTTTCAGCGGTATGCGGAGACGAGCCGACACAGAAGGGGCCGGGCCGGGCAAAACGGGAAAATCGCGGCCAGGACATCCGGGTTTTATCGATTGTCCGCTTTTCAGCGCGCCCGGTCCCCCGTGGAAAACATGTGGATAACTTCCCTCGCCACGCGTCCGGTATCGCGCAGGGAAGCTTAGTGGGCCGCTTTGATGGAGTCGAGACGGGGAACGGAATACGTGCCCATGAGCATCTGGTCGAGCACACTGACATCGGTAGCGAATTCCCGGGCGTTCTCAAGATTGATGATCTTCTTTTTGTAAAGCTTGTACAGGTATTCCTCGAAGAGGAAGGAGTGGGAGACGGTCTGTTGCATGCCGATGCGGAGGGCATCGGTGTTGCCGGCGATGATCGCGTCGGTAATGGGTTTGATGTCGTTGAACAGGAACTCAAGCGCGGGGACGCGGCCGCCGCCGATGCGGGGCACGAGCCGCTGGCACATGACGCAACGGATGCAGTCGCGCAATTGCAGCTTGACGAGGTCGCGCTCGATAGGATCGAAGAAGCTGACGACCCGGTTGACGACCTCGGACGCGGTATTGGAGTGCAGGGTGCTGATGACGAGGTGTCCCGTGGCAGCGGCGTTGATGGCGGCGCGGATGGTGTCGGGATCGCGCATCTCGCCGATGACGATGACGTCGGGGTCGTGGCGCAAGGCGCCGGTGACCGCGTCGAAGAAGTTGCGCACGTCAGCGCCCGTGCTGCGCTGGGAGATGACGGCCTTTTTGTTGGTGTGGACGTACTCGACCGGGTTTTCGATGCACAGAATATGGAGGGCCTTGTTCGCGTTGATCCAGTCGACCAGGGCGGCCATGGTGGTGGACTTGCCGCTGCCGGTCATGCCCGTAATCAGGACAAGGCCGTGGTGAAGTTTGCCCAGTTGGACCATGGTGTCGGGGGGAACATTGAGTTCGACGAACGACGGGATCTTTTCAGGCAGAAACCGGAACGTGCAGTGCGGAGCGCTGTTTTTGATGAATGCGGACACGCGCGCGTAGCCGAGGCCGGTCTGGTGGTAATTGAAACTGGTCTGGTAATCGCGTTCGAACTCGTCCCAATACCTGTCGGCGGCGATCTCGCGGATCAGGGAGCGGATCTGATGCGCCGATAAGGCTCCGATCAGCTTGGATTCCTGGGTCTTGTTATCCACGCGAAACACGGGGGGCGAGCCCGGGAAGAGATGGACGTCGCTGGCCTTGTATTGGACCATGGCCTGAAAAAGGAGATGCGGACTGATGCGGTCGACGCGGAAATCGGCGCCCTGGATGCGCCAGACTTCCGGGATGTGCATGGCGCTGGCGAACTTCTTGCCCTCGGCCTGCTGGGCTTCGCCGGCTTCGTCAGGCGCGGCCTGCCAGCGAAGGACGTGCCATCCGTCGTCCTGGGTAAGGTCAAGTTTTCCGGACAGGCCGGCGACGGCTTCCTGGACGGCCTTCGCGCTGATCTCCTCCGAACGTATGCGCAACGTGAATGAAGTGAACGGGCCTTCGTAATCGGAACGTTCGGCGAGGATCTCGCAGGTGTCCGTCCGCAATTTGAGTTTCTTGGGCTGGCCTTCGGCGACGCCGAGTTCCGCCGCGGCAACGGCCACCACCTCCGAAATGCTTCGCTCGCCGCCGATTCCGACAATGTGCTCTGCCATAGGCCGAACCCTCCCTCGGAACGTTCAGAGATGCCGTATGCCGGTGCGTGAAAGGCCGCATGGCGTACCGGACGCCACTATACCCCGCGTGCTTGAACAGTGTCAAAGTATCGAATCGCCGGGCAGGCACGATCCAACCGGGGTGGCGCCGAAGTGGGTTCGTGAGCGCCAGATCGCTGCAGGTCCGCGCGCCTCCGGCGTCGCCGGAGAAAGTTCGCCGGCCTGCGTACCGAACACTCCGTTTCCGGAAGCGTCCGGGGGGCCTAATTCTGGCGGATGGTAACGGTGTCGCCGACACGCAGGACGCGGTTCTTGTCCCATCCGTTCCATCGGAGGAGGTCGTTTACGGAGACGCCATACCTGCGCGCGATGGTGGTGGGATTCTGTCCCTTGGCGACGCGGTGCACGACGACTTCCTCCTTGGCGGGAGCGTCCGGCGCGCCGGATGTATACAAGACCAGTTCCGTGCCCACTTTCAGGGTGGTGTTACGGGACAGCTTGTTCCATTTCAGGAGTTCGGAGAGTCCGACGCCGTGTTTTTCCGCGATGACCGAGGCCGAATCGCCCGGCTGCACTTTGTAGACGCTCTTTTCGGGCTCCCGAGGGGCGGGTGCGGCCGCGGACGCCGTCTGCGCGGGTTTCCCGCGGACAACGAGTCTGTCACCCACGCGGATCATGGCATCTTTGTCGAGGCTGTTCCAGGCGAGAAATTCGTTGAGGTCCACCCCGTACTGTTTGGCGATCTTGGCGGGAAACTCGCCGGCCCGCACGACGTGGGTCTGGGCGTCCCCGGCCGGCGCCGCCGGTTCGGTCTGGGGGGCCGCTGCGACCTTCGCGCCCGCGGGGGCGACTTTGAGGGTTGAGCCGACCTGGATCCGGGTCTTACGGCCCATGCTGTTCCACGCCTGGATATCGCTCATTTTGACCCCGAACCGGGTGGCAATTTCGGAAAGGGTATCGCCTTTCTTGACGCGATAGGTGGTTGCAGCATAGGTCTCCCGCGGTCCGGCTGCGGGAGTCTCGGCCGGGGCCGGGGCCGACACGGCGCCGGTGCCGGGAATCATGAGATTCATGCCCACCGGAAGATGGCGCGGCGAACGGACCTTATTGACGGCCATCAATTCGCGGACGGAGACGCCGTAGCGCTGGGCGATCCCGTCGGGCGTCTCGCCCCGCTTTACCACATGGACATTCGGCTGCACCTTGGCGGCGCTCTCCAGGGCGGCGAGCAGGGTGTTGGTGCCGCGTTTGGGAACGACGAGCAGGTGTTCGCCGGTGGGGGGGGTGATGCCGCGCACCAGATCGCGGTTCAATTCGCGCAGGGTGCCTTCAGGCCATCCGGCGGCCTTTTCCAGGGACGCCAGGTTGTAGCTGCCCTCGACGGGCACGAATTCCGCTTCTTCGGCATCGCCGGTGGGGGCGGTGAATCCGTACTTCTCGGGGTTCTTGGCGACGATGATGGACGCAAGGAACTTTGCATAGAATTTCTGGGACTCGCGGGCCATGCGGTCGCATCCGGGGGACGTTTCGAGGAGTTTCCAGAGGTCGCGTTCGCCGCCGTTCATGGCGATGACCCGTTCGACCCCGTGCTCGCCCATGTTGTAGGCGGTAATGGCCAGGGGCCAATCGCCTTCAAAGAAGTCGCGGAGTTCGGCCAGGTAGGCGATGGCGGCGTTGGTTTCCTTCCGCCAGTTGTAGCGTTCGTCGACATACGAATCGATACGCAGGTTGTAACGGCGCCCGGTGGCGGGCATGAACTGCCACATGCCGGCGGCGCCGGCGTGCGAGACGACGGTGGGATGGAACTGGCTCTCCACCATGGCCAGCCAGACGAGGTCTTCGGGCAGCCCGGCCAGCGCCAGTTCACGGCGCAGTTGCGGCCCATACTTTACGCTTCGGTTCAGGCCGTACTGGAAGTTTTTCGCATAGACCTGCTGGATCTCCTCGATCTCGGCCAGGACGCGCTCGGGCAGGGGGAACGGAATCTCGATGCCGCCGCCGAGCCCGGCTTCGGCCATCTCCTCGGGCGTGAGCCGTTCGAGGTGGCCCTCGTTGTCCATCAGCCCGGCTTCCTCGGTGGTCTGGGCGAGAATGCGTTCGAACTCGGGACGGAGATTGTAGAAGATCGTGGGATCGAGTTCGGCTTCCTGGAGGAGCTGCAGCATCTTGCCGTAATGGCGCATGGCGGATTTCTCGTCGCCGTTCTCCTGGGCCTCATTGGCTTTTCGGAAGGCGTCGCCGGCCGCCCGGAGGAGGTCCGTGGCGCGTTGCGCGGGCGGCGTGGGAAGCTCCTGCCGGCCCACGCGGCCGTGCGGGACCGGCTCGAAGGTCTCGACGTCGCGTCTGGACGTGCCGGTCGTGGTGCATCCAAGAACGGCGACAAGCGGGAAAAGCACAAGTGCGAACGCCAGGCGAAATGACAGTTTTTTCACGGATATATCCCCAAAAAGGTCGTACCCTGCCTCAGTCACTGCAAGGGAAACAGGCTCCCCAGCCCATAGTGTAGATAACAATGCTTAGTGTGTCAAGATATTGTATACCCCAACAGGGTGTGTATAACGGGGAAATATGCGAAATCCAGGCTATTTGGGCGCCGGGATGCGCCAGATGTTTGAAACCAGCAGGTTCATTTCACGGGTGTAGTAGATGTTGCCGTCCGGCGTCCAGCAGGGCTGGCGCTCATCGGCGGCGTCGGACGTGAGTTGCCTGAGGTTGCGGCCGTCCGCGTCCATGACGTAGAGATCGAAATTGCCGGTCCGGTTCGAGGCGAAGAGGATGCTCTTTCCGTCCGGCGAGAAGCAGGGATTCTCGTCGTCCTTCTCACTGGTGGTAAGTTGAATGAGCGGGCCGCCGGCCGCGCCCGTGAGCCAGATGTCCTTGTTCTTGGTGCGGCGGGAGACGAAGACGATGTGCTGGCCGTCGGGCGAGAAGCGGGGCTCATCGCCGTCGTCAATGAGGACGCGTGCGGACGCGCCGGGCGCCGCGGTCAGGATGATGGCCATTTTCTTGCGCACCATGTTGCGTTTTTCAGCGCGGGCGTACAGCAGTTCCGTACCGCCGGGGCGGTAGGAGGCGTATTCCTCGAGGCTCTCGGACGTGGTGAGCTGCAGGTTGCCCGCCGACCCGTCCACGGCGGTCTCGTAGATATCGCCCTTGCCGGTCTGGTTCGAGGTGAAGAGGAGCTTCTGGCTGTCCGCCGAGAAGAAGGGATAGCGTTCATCTTTGGCGCCCCGGGAAAGTTGAAGGAACGCGCGATCCTTGAAGTTGTAGATCCAGATGTCGTAATTGCCGGTACGGTTGCTGGCAAAGGCCAGGCACGCGCCGTCCGGAGAAATCATGGGATCGGTATCGCGGTGATTGCCTTCCGTGAACTGCACGGGCGCATCCTGAGCGACGACAGGCATGCACAGAACGGCAGCGGCCGTCGACACAACAACGAATGAGATGGCCAATGTTCTCATAGCGGAACGCCTCCCCAAACCCCTCTGTCCCGAAGTTCTCGCGGCCCTTGGCGACTGAAATCAGGCTAACAGGGCGACGGTTTGGAGTCAAGCAGGGAATGGTGCCAGGACAATCGTACTGAATGCGCCCCGCACAAATGATCTTCGTGTGACGGGCCGTTTGTGACCCCAGTCCCCTGTCTCCCGCGAAAGCAAGGGCCCAGAGGCCTGCTGGATTCCTGCTTGCGCAGGAAAGATTTTGAAAAACGCCGTTTCCTCGTGCGCCGACAGGCCTGCTGGATTCTTGCGTGACCCTCGCCTCCGTC